>NZ_JABKCA010000195.1 GCF_013166655.1 Lentimicrobium sp. L6 | reverse complement strand
AAAAATATTACGATTAACAACTGAATTTCAGATAGTTAAAAACCGAACTCAGGTTGGTATTTATTTCTTTTTCGATTATTGGCCCCAGCAAAATATGCTCAATGAGATAGATACGGCATTGAGTATTGGGAGCAATTATTCTATTTACTCTGGAACAGCCGGAGAATATACCTATTATAAATGGCTTAAAGATGGCGAGCTATTAGCAGAAGGAGCAGATATGGATACCTTATTTATTAATAATTTTACCACAAGCGATATTGGGGTTTATACTTGCCAGGCAACAAATTCATTGCTAGGTATGCTTACTTTGCATAGAAACCCGGTGAGTATTAGTATTTATGAGGATGTGTCAAATGTAGAATACCATGAGCCGGAAATATCATTATATCCAAATCCAGCATCCCAAGAGCTTAATATT
>NZ_JABKCA010000194.1 GCF_013166655.1 Lentimicrobium sp. L6 | reverse complement strand
TCAAAAGGATCACTCCAATTTTCCCCGTTATACATTTGATAATAAATCTGAATGGAGGTAACACTACTACTATTATAATCATAAGATAGGTGTAGATTATTTTCAGAATCACAAACAATATGTGGATCAGAAACCCGATACTCACTATTTTGTGAGACATTGATGGCATCGGACCAAGTTAAGCCGTTGTCGTGCGAATTACTATAGAATATCTGACTGTAAAATTGTTCATAAACATCTTGCCAAACACAATGTATTACACCCTCATGATCAATACAAAACTCTGGGTCTAAATACCATCCACCTGTTTTTGTAACAAAGGTAGGTTCAATCCAGTTTTGGGCATGGCTTTGGAAGCTAAATAGGAGAATAATGGATAGGATAATTAGTTTTCTCATGGTTTCAATTATTTATGCAATGGATTA
>NZ_JABKCA010000193.1 GCF_013166655.1 Lentimicrobium sp. L6 | reverse complement strand
GTTAATGGTAAGTGGCATACAATACTTTCAACAAATACAAACCTTAGTTTTATAGAGATAATTGAAATCTATAGCATTAGATGGACTATTGAAGTCTTTTTTAAGGAGGTTAAACAATTATTCAAATTAGGCACCTGTCAGTCTACGAATTTTGATGTCCAAATAGCCCAAACTACTATTATTATGATTCAATATTTACTCACCAGCATCAGGTTCCGAATGGAGGCTTACGAAACGATCGGTGGTTTATTTAGGGACTTGAAACAGGATTACATCGAACACAAATTGAATGATAGGATTTTGTTGATAGTATACCAAATAATGGACTTTTTGGAAAAAGTAATAGATGGTGTTGATTTTCAGAAAATTGCACATGAGTTAATCAACAATAGTGAAAATTTTCTGTTTTTTAGAGAAAAAGAACCTATTCTAATTCAGCTTGATAAGGCAGTCTGATTTGGTGCGAAACTTCAG
>NZ_JABKCA010000192.1 GCF_013166655.1 Lentimicrobium sp. L6 | reverse complement strand
TATTTGGGTGTCCCAAAGATAATTTATGTTTATTCGGAGAAAGAAAAATACATCTGGAAGCATTAGTATTCAGATTATTAACAAGTCAAAAGGTCATTATAAAGTGATTAAGACAATAGGTTGCGCCACTATGCAGCACGATATTGAGAAACTTGAACAGGAAGCAAAACAAGAAATACAAACACTAGAACACCAAGGCCAATTAGTATTGTTCGAGTCGAAACCTGATGAGTTAATAAGAAGTGCTTTTAGCTCCTTGAATAATTCAAATATTCAAACAATAGGTCCGGAGTTAATTTTTGGGAAAATATTTGAGTTCATCGGCTTAAACCAAATAGATGATGTTTTATTCAGACATTTGGTAATCTCTCGATTAGCATTTCCGTTAAGCAAACTCAAAACGATAGATTATCTACACAGGTATCAGGGTGCTACGCTAGAAATCAGTGCTATTTACAGGTTTCTAGATAAATTATAAGACAAGTACAAAGGAAAAGTAGAACAAA
>NZ_JABKCA010000191.1 GCF_013166655.1 Lentimicrobium sp. L6 | reverse complement strand
CACTAGCAGAATTCTTTAGCAATAGATGTGATATTAAACTAGAAAACTGGCAAACAGCCATTGATTTCTATGAGGCAAGAATTTCAGGAGAACCAGATACTGAAGAAGAAATATTTGCTATTATTGATTTAGGCTTACTCTATTATATTATGGAAAATAGCAGTAATAAAGCAAGCTACGGTGTAGGCTCCATGCCAGAGCACAAGCCCAAATCAAAAGAGGAATACATAGCAAAAAGAGACTATTTAATCTCCTTATTACCACTAAAAAGTAAGGAAGCGGAAAGCCTAAATCCTATAACAAGTGATGAGGTATTAAGTCAAAACTCACCCAATCCGGTTAATGGCAACACACAAATAGGCTATAATTTGGAGCAGGAAGCCAATATCCAGTTAAATGTTTATGACTACACAGGAAAGCTATTAATTACTATTGATGAAGGAAAACAAGACAGAGGAGCCCATCATATAAATCTTAATACTATCGATTTAGAAAATGGAATCTATCTGTACACCATTAAAATAGATGGACAAGTGGC
>NZ_JABKCA010000190.1 GCF_013166655.1 Lentimicrobium sp. L6 | reverse complement strand
AATCATATGTATATCTGTAACTTAAAAAAATAGACAGCTTAAGTTAACGCTAATGACCTTTGGGAAGGCTATTAATTTGAATTTCCTGTTTATCCAAACAAATGGTCTTATCACATTCCTGACAATGAAAATGAGGATGAATATCGAGATGTTGAGCAGAGCCACAAGAATCGTGACAAAGGGCATATTTGGTGGAATTGCTACCATCTTTTATCTGATGAATGACACCTTTTTGCTCAAAGGTTTTAAGGGTACGAAATAGGGTAGCCCTATCGCCCCAAGGCAATAAATCTTCTAGATCAGCTAAAGATAAAGCATACTCATGCTTCAAAAACACATCCAAAACCAATTCTCGATTGGCTGTGATTTTTACTTTCTTTTCCTCTAGTATTTCTATTCTTGTTTTTTTCATTTTCGTGGGCAAAGATAGTATTCTAATCCCAGCAACAATAAGCTTTATAGAAATATTCATCTGTTGAATTACTCATATTTATCTATATATAAGCACAATAAAGTTTGTTTATATGGTATATTTTGGATAGGCTGACTCATGTTGTGCCACCTATACCGATGTAACTGTGCCACT
>NZ_JABKCA010000189.1 GCF_013166655.1 Lentimicrobium sp. L6 | reverse complement strand
CAGCCCAAACACAAACAGCCGATGCAGGATTATGTGGCGCAGCGGTAACAGTAGTAGCCCCAACAACAGCAGATAACTGTTCAGTAGCGAGTATTACAAATAACTTCAATGGAACCTCCGATGCTAGTGGCTTCTATAATGTAGGAACAACCACCATCACCTGGACTGTAGAAGATATCCATGGTAATATTAGTACTGATAATCAGGATATTACCATTGTTGATGATGAGGCTCCAATTGCTAATTGTCAAGATATTACAATAAACTTAGACGGAACAACGGGAACAGCAAGTATAGTTGGAGCTGATGTTGATAATGTAAGTACAGATAATTGTGGAATAGTTAGTATGAGTGTGACACCAGATTCTTTCACTTCAGCTAACTTAGGAGCGAATACAGTAACTTTAACTTTAACAGATGCAGCAGGAAACTCAAGCACTTGTACAGCTACAGTAACTGTAACAGATATTACTCCTCCAACAGCAATATGTCAAGACATCACTATTGAACTTGATGCAGCTGGAACAGCTAGTATAGTTGGTTCTAATATTGACAATGGTTCATACGATAATGGCGTAGTGGTTTCTTTAGATGCCAATCC
>NZ_JABKCA010000188.1 GCF_013166655.1 Lentimicrobium sp. L6 | reverse complement strand
ATGTTCAAATTTACTACAAAACCCCACATTATGTATGAGCCTCTGTTGCCAATTGTTTATTCCTTCAATATGGAAGATTTTCTCTCTTCACAAAACCAAATTAGCAAAGCATTAAAATCTTTGTCATTAGTCATTTTCCCAGGGCATTTTTACTAAAATTTCCTTCATCCTTAATCTCTTCTAGGCAATAGAATTTCCGAGGATGTTCTATTTATTAGAAGATGCTCCAGCTGCCAATTTAAGTTCGAACTTAAAATGTCCTCGCCTAAAACATGAGGTCAAAAACTTCGTCTTTAATTATTCACCTCCTAAAAACCCGATGAAATTCGAACTTAAAATGTCTAGACCTAAAACATGATGTAAACTTAATAATTCTTTACGCAATGTTATTCTTTTTTAAAAAAAGTGAAGACAATCCGGACTTAAAATGTCCACGACTGAAACCAAGTCAAAATCGTTTTGTTATTCACACGCTTTCCCTTTTTTAAAAATCAAGAGAGGCAGAACTTAAATTGGCCGCGACCAAAACCGAGCAAATTCATCTATCAACTCATTCAATCTATTGCCGGTAAAATGCCCTTTTCCAAGACGGGTTTTCTCAATATAAAAAGAACGCTTTTATTAAATTCTATG
>NZ_JABKCA010000187.1 GCF_013166655.1 Lentimicrobium sp. L6 | reverse complement strand
AGCCATTAGCAGGAATATTACTAGGCGTAGAAGCGCAGACCGTAATTGTAGGAGCAGTATTATCTATCACCGTTTGATTCACTGTACAAGTTGCAGTATTTCCGCTTCCATCGGTTGCAGTAAGAGTAATTGTAGTGGTTCCCAAACCAAGAGTAGCACCAGCAGCTGGTGATTGTGTAATGGTTGGAGAACTGGTACAATTATCTGTTGCCGTCACAGAACCGGTTAGATTAGGCGCAGAAGCTGTACATGAGCCATTAGCAGGAATATTACTAGGCGTAGAAGCGCAGACCGTAATTGTAGGAGCGGTATTATCTATTACCGTTTGATTCACTGTACAAGTTGCAGTATTTCCGCTGCCATCGGTTGCAGTAAGAGTAATTGTAGTGGTTCCTAACCCAAGAGTAGCACCAGCAGCTGGTGATTGTGTAATAGTTGGAGAACTGGTACAATTATCAGAAGCCGTCACAGAACCGGTTAGATTAGGCGCAGAAGCTGTACATGAGCCATTAGCAGGAATATTACTAGGCGTAGAAGCGCACACAGTAATGGTTGGCGCTGTATTATCTATCACCGTTTGATTCACCGTACAAGTTGCGGTATTACCCATTAGCGTTAACTTAAGCAAAAAGCTCTTTCAATTTGTTGCTCAAAATTTAAT
>NZ_JABKCA010000186.1 GCF_013166655.1 Lentimicrobium sp. L6 | reverse complement strand
ATTGGAAGTAGCAGGAAAAACCAAAACCGAAAGCTTACAAATTACAAACGGTGTTTGTAATACCAATTATATTTTAACGGCTAGCGATGCCAATGGAAATGCCATTTGGAAAGACATAAACGATTTTATGGGAGAAAGCATTTGGAGTGAAAATAGCAGTGGTAATGTATATTTTGAAGATGGGCATGTTGGAATTGGTACCAATAATCCTCAATCTCCTTTGGATATTGATTTTGGTTCTCAGACTATTGGTTTAGGTTTTGTAGGCAATACATACTCAAGTAGTAATACTTATTCTGATTTTAAGATGGAGACCAGTTACGAATCTGGTAAACCCGAATTAACGTTTAAAACTGCAAATGGTAGCGCTCGATATAACTGGGCATGCCAAGGGGTGGACAAGATGACTTTAGAGATGGTTTATTATGGAGATCCAAGTGCGACTAGGTTAATCCTACATGATGGTACTATTATTACTGAAAGATTAAAAGTAACATCTGCTACTGATGTTTCAGGCTATGTTCTAACAGCAGATGCTGATGGCGATGCTACATGGCAAGAACCTCAATTTAAGGATATAAATGGAAATCTATTTTTTAATGGAAGAATTGGAATCGGAACAGAAAATGCTGGCACTCATAAATTAGCAGTAAACGGCTCCAT
>NZ_JABKCA010000185.1 GCF_013166655.1 Lentimicrobium sp. L6 | reverse complement strand
GAACCGCAAGTATCTTTAAGTAATTTATCGGTAATTATTGCTGAGGATGATGAAATTAGTGCAATGTTTTTTAACACCATCTTTAAAAACACTTTTAACAAAATCATTTACACAAAAACCGGACATGAAACCATTGATAAATGCCGGGAGAATCCTGAAACGGATCTCATACTCATGGACATCAAAATGCCCGGCATGAACGGCTATGATGCCACCCACGAAATTCGAAAATTTAACAGCGATGGAATCATCATTGCCCAAACAGCCTTTGGTTTATCGGGTGACAAGGAAAAAGCAATAGAAGCGGGATGCAACGATTATATTTCAAAACCAATTAATAAAGCTGAACTAAAGACATTAATACAAAAGTATTTCGGCAAATGAGATTTGAACCACAAAAGGATACAAATAAGAGGGACAAAAGCAATAATTCTCAACAATGGAAAAACTAGTCGCAACCGGATGCCTTGCTACGGGCTCAGGAGATGGATTTATTCGCTCGACGCCATTGGGTTCTTGTGTGGCGGTTGTTGCCTACGATATATCTACAAAAATTGGTGGAATGGCTCATGTAATGTTACCCGGTAAATCGCCAAAAGACAACAAAGAAGATGAAAACAAATATGCCGAAAACGCCATCACAAATTTATTGAGTGAATTGAGCAAACTGGGTTCATCAAAACAGAACATTGAAATTTGTCTTGTTGGTGGAGCAAATGTGTTGA
>NZ_JABKCA010000184.1 GCF_013166655.1 Lentimicrobium sp. L6 | reverse complement strand
AACAAAGTCCATCGGTAATTGCCATTACCGATACCAAAGGAAACCTTGAATATGTAAATCCTCAATTTACTGAAAGTACGGGTTATAGCACGGAAGAAGCAATCGAGCAAAATCCCCGTGTATTAAAATCGGGAGAACAATCTGAAGAATTTTATAAAGAACTGTGGGAAACAATATCTTCAGGAAACACGTGGAGAGGTGAGTTTCACAATAAAAAGAAAAACGGTGAATTGTTTTGGGAAATAGCTTCCGTTTCGCCCATATTTGATGAGCAAGGCAAAATCGTCAATTATATTAAAGTAGCTGAAGACATCACCGAGCGTAAACAAGCCGAGGACAACTTCAGACACTCCATCGATGAGTCGCCATTAGGTATCAGAATTGTAAACCAGAAAGGAAAAACCATCTATGTCAACAAAGCACTTTTGGATATTTATGAATTCTCTACTCCAGACGAATTTCATAAAACTAAAGTAATAGACCGATACACCGAGCAAAGCTATCAGAAACATCAGGAAAGAAAAACAATCAGGCAAACAGGTGGAGATGTTTATGATTACGAAAAAAGCATCCTGCGAAAAAATGGAGAAATCAGGCACCTGAGAGTGTGGCGAAAAGAAGTCATCTGGAATAGAGAAAAACATTTTCAGGTCATTAATCAGGACGTTACTGAACTAAAACTGCTTAACACCGATTTGATTCTGGCCAAAGAAAAAGCCGAAGAAAGCAACCGCTTAAAAACTGCTTTTCTGAATAATATGAGCCACG
>NZ_JABKCA010000183.1 GCF_013166655.1 Lentimicrobium sp. L6 | reverse complement strand
AAAGCCGAAGAAAGCAACCGCTTAAAAACTGCTTTTCTGAATAATATGAGCCACGAAATACGCACACCACTAAACGGAATAACAGGCTTTATTGGAATTCTGCAAGATTCCGAAATTGATGATGAAGAGAAACAACAATTTTTCGACATTATAAATAGAAGCAGCGAAAGACTGATTGCCACGGTTACTGATATTATGGATATTTCGAGAATTGAAGCCGGGGAGGTTAAGGTTTCAAAATCGGAGGTATCGGTAAACGAGATTCTCGAAGAACAGTATAATTTTTTCTACCACCAGGCTCAATCAAAAGGACTTGAACTAATTTATAAACCAAGCCTTTCGGACAGTGAAGCACGCTTTGTTACCGACAAACACATACTGGAAGGAATACTTATCAACCTGATTAAAAACGCGATTAAATTTACCGATCAGGGAAAAATTACCTTTGCTTGCTCACTAAAAAAAGAGCATGATATTGATGTCCTGGAGTTTTATATAAAAGACACGGGAATAGGAATTCCAGCAAACAGAATTGAAGCCATATTTAATCGTTTCGAACAAGCTGATATTGAAGATAGAAGAGCATTTGAAGGCTCGGGACTGGGGCTTGCCATTGCAAAGTCTTATGTTGAAATGCTGGGTGGTGACATCAGCGTAAAATCTAAAGAAGGAGAAGGTTCCACATTCACCTTTAGCATTCCTTACACTAAACAGTTTGTGAAAGAAAGCGATGCCAAAGAGAACACAAATAAAGAACCGCAAGTATCTTTAAGTAATTTATCGGTAATTATTGCTGAGGATGATGAAA
>NZ_JABKCA010000182.1 GCF_013166655.1 Lentimicrobium sp. L6 | reverse complement strand
TAGGGTTACCCATTTAAGTCTCGTGTAATTTAATCGAAGCGTAAGCAATCGGTTTATGCTCTACGCATCTCTGAATGATTTTATCTAAAATTGATTGGCGATGATTCCTTCTGTTAAATCTAAAGAAATATTCGTCAATATAGTTTTGTAGGTATTCTTTGTTGCAATATGAATGTACACCTCTTAGCCAATTTTTAAAATTCCTAATCTGAATATGTAACATTTTGAAATTCTTGCCATTATCAGATAGTGTTTGTGTCAAATTCGGATAATTTTCCTTGAGAGGCTTATACCCAGCCCATCCATCAACCAGCACCATTGCATCATTCTTAATATGATGGTCAAAGATAGGTTTAAGTGATTTTGAACTATAATCTTGGATTACTTTCGCATAACCTCTTCCTGATTTGCCATCTCTATGCTCAAATGCAATAACAACTCTTACCTTTTTGTCACTTTTGCTTCTGCCTTGCTCACCTGTTTGCGGTGTGCCTATCTCAAACTCATCAACATGAACTTCATCCTCTAAGGGGAATTGTTCACTGCTTTTCATGGCTACTTGCACTTTTTGTCTAAATAGCCAAGCTGTCTTTTGGTTAACCCCGAAATGTTCTGCTAACCAAATACTGTTTGCCCCTTTTTTACTTGTAACAATCTCATACATCATCTCAAAAGCTTTGTCTATTCCAAACTTTAATTTATGAAACAAGGTTCCTGTTGTGGTAGATTCATCATATCCACACTTACTACATCTACGACTTGCTGGCTGCTTTCCCTTTATAAATAAATGAGAATCACATCTTGTACAGCTATAGCCTTCGCTCCACTTAAGCTCTGCTAAAAAATTATAGCAATCTTCTTTTGTTGTAAATCTTTCTTTAAACGTCTGTCTATCAATGT
>NZ_JABKCA010000181.1 GCF_013166655.1 Lentimicrobium sp. L6 | reverse complement strand
TTTCTTCATTTTCAAGATGGAAATTAATATTAAAATATTGGCTAGAAGGATTAGGTGAAATTTTAAAATCAATTAATTGTTCTGGATCGCTTGTTTGATTGATCATATCTGTTCGAGTAAACATCACATTTCTAATATAAGAACCAAAAGCAGTCACTGCTGTGAATATCATATTGATGGTCATATCTTGTTTTAAAACTTCAAATTGCGATATTGAGTTTTCCACTGGAAAAACAATCGATTCCCAATTATTATTATTCTTATAATAATGAACCACAATCCATTTGTCCTCTATTTCTATTTTTTCTCTATGAAATACGTTGGGATGATTCTGATTATCGATTATTATTCTTTGGTTGTTTTTTCCATCTCCTAGATAGGTAGGTATGTCCCATGTTTCGTTTTCATTTTGTGAGTTATAATATGTTGTGCTCACTAGGTCACCTGCTTGTACGATCTTTTCTTGCCACGCTAAATGTGGTCTTGCATCATCATCTAGATCAATATCAAACCCTACCGAGGAATAACCTTCACCAAATTCCTCAAAGCCACTCCATTCGTCACTGTCATAATTATAATAAAAATAGATAGGTTTATCATCATAACTATTTTCATTCTGATAATGATGAACACCTATCCAATGCAGGTTATTATCAGAATCGACGACTGAATTCATGAAAGCATGAAATTCATTATTATCATAAGGAATAATTATATCACTCCATGTCTCACTTTCATAATACCGATAAAAAGATGTTCCATTATTATCCCATCTATACCAAAAACAATAAACCCTATCATTATGATCAATCAGCAGTTTGTTGTGATATGATAAAAGTGTGTCAGGAGTTAATTCAAAAGGATCACTCCAATTTTCCCCGTTATACATTTGATAATAAATCTGAATGG
>NZ_JABKCA010000180.1 GCF_013166655.1 Lentimicrobium sp. L6 | reverse complement strand
CTTTAGAGTATGATTGGATTTTACCTGGAGGTACCTTTGCTGACGGACAGGTGGCTCCACATACTTTCACTAGCCCCGGGGAATATACCATCTCACTTATTGGAGATTTAAATGATTGTACTGCAGGTTTAACAAAAACAATCATAGTAAAAGAATTACCCACCTCTAGCTTTACTTCAGATGGGCTTTGTTTAAACGACCCGGTTACTTTAACTGATGCAAGTTTTGGAGATGATTTGGCTATTACTGATTGGTCATGGGATTTTGACAATGGAAACTCTTCCACAGATCAAAACACATCTGTAACATTCACCTCTCCCAATACCTACAACATCAGTCTGCAAGTAAGCGATGAAAACAATTGTGTAAATAGCAGTAGCCAAGCTATAGCGATTAACCCCCTTCCTATAGCCGACTTTACACCCGGCGGCCCCTACTGCCAATTTGAGGAGGTCACTTTTAGCGATGAAAGTCAATCGGCAGGAAATATCACGACTTACGAATGGACATTGAGCGATGGAAGTAATTATAGTTTAACAAGTCCTACTCATAGTTTTACAAGTTCAGGAAACCAAGACATTCAGCTCACCATCACCGATGAGTGGCTTTGCCAAGATGTAACCAGCCAAAGTATTTCGGTTACTCCCGATTTCGCTGTAGACTTCACCGATATGGGACTATGCGATAATACACCAACAGAATTAAATGCCATCGTCAGCTCTGGTTCTGTGATTCCAGATACCTGGGAATGGAACTTTGACGATGGACAATCCGCCACAGGTCAAAACACAACTCACACCTTCCTCACCGGAGGAAACCACGACATAGAGTTGATAGCCACTAAAAATGGCTGCCCAGAAGATATCACTAGAAACATATTTCTAAACCCATCTGCCACCGCCAACTTCTCCAACTCAGAAGTGGCCCTTGGCACACCAGTAGATTTCACCGACTTGAGCACTCTCAATGG
>NZ_JABKCA010000179.1 GCF_013166655.1 Lentimicrobium sp. L6 | reverse complement strand
TACGAACAGCATTTTCTGTGGTACCCCAAAATGATTTAACTTTTAAATGTTGTTTAATCCATTTGAAAAACAACTCAACTTGCCATCGGTTTTTATACAACAAAGCGACCTGTTTTGCTGTAGTATCCATATTATTGGTTAGGTAGATGAATGTTCGTGTAGTATCAGAATCATAGTATTTAATTCGTCTTATTTTTTCAGGGTAGTTTTTGGAAATATAGTATCCAGTAAGTCGATCTATTTGGTCTACTTTTACTCCATTTCCCTTATCTGCTTTGTTCGAATATATTCGACTAAATTTTAAATTTGATTTTGCTCGTATTACAAAATATGATGAAAGTTTGGTTATCTGATATAGACGCGTGAAGTCGACAAAACCTCGATCAAAAACATAATAAGCACCAACTTCATATGGAATAACATCCATTGCATTTACATCATGTATTGTTGCTTCTGTTATATGAATAAATACAGGGATTTTAGCCGTGATATCATAAAGAGTATGGAGCTCTATCCCACCTTTATTTTTACGGAATTTAGCCCACCAGAATACACTAAGACACAAATCTATTGTAGATGAATCAAAAGCATATATTTTGCCTTTAATCTCAAAGTCTTCATTCTTTAATTTTTTTTGAGCTATATCAATTAGCTAATAAGCAAACTCTTCAAATATTTTTGAATTTCTCTTGTTATTGGCCTTCGATAAATTACTTTTTGAAACAGATATACCGAATCCCAAATGATACGATTTTGAACTATGGGCATTAATTATAACTGTCAAATCTCGAAGACTATTTCGATTAGTAAGTTGACCAAAAACCATACAAAGCAGTTGGTTCCAACAGGAAAAATGTTTGACGTATTTATTGCCATAATATTTGGAGACAAACCTATCAAAAACTCGTTGTGGTAAAAAAGAAATCAATTGAGCGAAAACATACTTGCCTGTGTTCATAATGAATAATTTATAATCACAAACATAGT
>NZ_JABKCA010000178.1 GCF_013166655.1 Lentimicrobium sp. L6 | reverse complement strand
AAGTAAATGCTTAGCTCCACGGCTTAGGGCTGAAAACGATGCTTAATTGTTAGCATGCGTTTTTATTCTATTCCTGTTACAGTCCAATCAGTTTCAGGTGTTTTTTCTACATAGATTATCAACTCTTTATATTTCTCCGCTCCTTTAACTATCAATGCAATAGAAGCCGCTCCATATGTCCCATTTGAATCACTGCTCGTTTCAATCCCACCGCTCGGAAGCACAGCAAACCCCTTTAACTCTCCAATCTCCGATGTCAATTGAGTATCGTTTTTTAAATAATTCTTTGCAACTTTATATGCATCACTATTTGGTAATATTATCGTAATCAATGTTTTTACGAAAAGCATAAATGCAATTATCCAAAATGCGATATGACTCCATGCGTTTTTAACTTTCAAAGATTTTCTTTTAGTAATATCTTTCCTAAGTAATATAGCGATACAGATAAATAAAATAGCATATCCAATCGGTTTGCTTTCCCAAAAAACATAGATATCAAATCCCCGTACTAAGTATCCAGTTATAATCAATCCAAATGCGGCTGCAAATGCAATTTTAATATTCATACTCAAATCTCTTATCAATCCGCTATAATGGCTTTTAAAAGAAAAACCTTCTCCATTATTTATCTCATCGTAATCTCTTTTAGTAATCAGTTTCCGTCCTTTTGTTAAATATAAAATCGGTCCAATTATACCAATCATGGAGATAATAATCCATAATCCTTTTGAGCCATTAAAGTCATTGTTTATAATCTGAAAAATCGCAACAAAAGTTGTAGTCAATGAACCTAACACGATTAAGAAAAATAGAATACCGAAAACTGCTGTCATTTTATTATCAAATTTAAGTTTGTTTAAATGTTGTATCGTTCTGCCAAATGCATGCTAACGTTTCGTATAAGAATAGTAGCCGACTGTGTGGCACTTTCCTGTCAAGTTACAAGGAAGTTGATGCGGGCTACAACCCTTGAATTTACAACTATCTCGGCTATTATTTTTATACATTGTTGAACTAAACCTCCCCAAAGGGAGGTAGCTTT
>NZ_JABKCA010000177.1 GCF_013166655.1 Lentimicrobium sp. L6 | reverse complement strand
CAAGGAACAACAACAGTCACATGGACTTATGAAGATGCAGCAGGAAATACAAGTAACCAAACACAAAGTGTAGTAATTCTTGATAATATTGCTCCTACTGCTTCAAATCCAGCTAATATTTATGTGCAATGTACAAATGATGTACCAGCAGTTGATATTTTAGTTGTTACTGATGAGGTTGATAATTGTGACTTAAATCCTTTAGTATCATTTGTTTCCGATGTTTCGGATGGGAATTCTAATCCTGAGGTGATTACCAGAACTTACTCTGTATCAGATGCTAGTGGAAATGCAAGAAGTGTCTCACATTTGATCACAGTTAATGATACCCAGGCACCAGCCACTCCAACTTTAGCAGATTTAACCGGAGAATGTACAGCCATCGCAGTAGCTCCAACCACTACTGATAATTGTTCAGGAGTTATAACAGGAACAACAAGTGACCCATTAACTTACACAACTCAAGGAACACATACCATTATATGGACTTTCAATGATGGCAATGGAAACTCAGTAACTGTCAACCAAAATGTTGTAATTGATGATGTTACTGCACCAGTATTCGCAGCAGCCCCAGCCGATGTCACTGTAACATGTATCGACGATGTCCCAGTGATGAGCAATTTATCTTGGACAGATAATTGCGATGGTTCAGGAAGTGTAGCCGGAACAGACGCTGCTATAGTTGGCACAGATTGTAACGGAACTGTCACCAGAACATGGACTTATACAGATGGAGGCGGAAATACAGCATCTACAACACAGACTATTACAATCTTAGATAATGTAAATCCAACAGCAAGCAATCCAGCCAATATTACCATAGAATGTATCGCCAGTTTACCAGCGGCCGATATTTCAGTGGTAACAGACGAAGCTGATAATTGTACAGCTAACCCAACAGTAGCTTTCGTATCCGATTCTGATGATGGATTAAGCAATCCAAAAACAATCACAAGAACATATTCAGTAACAGACGACTGTGGAAACACAATTAATGTAACACAAGACATTATTATAGAGGATGCTACGAATCCAGTATTCGCAGCAGCCCCAGCCGATGTCACTGTAACATGTATCGACGATGTCC
>NZ_JABKCA010000176.1 GCF_013166655.1 Lentimicrobium sp. L6 | reverse complement strand
GCAAACTCACACTTTTATATCAAGCACCTTTAGTAAGTAGTCTTCATTCCATCCGGCCTTAAGCCTTTTCCCAGCTATCCCTTGCTTTTCTGATTTTTCATTTTTCAATAAATTCAATGCTATTTTGAGAAGTACAGAATAGTTTTGAGCAGCGTTTTTATTTCTTTTTCGTGATGCATCTTCTGAGAATGCTACATCTAAAGTCCAGTGTAATTTATTCTCAACTCCCCAATGCGAACGGATATAATTCTGATAGTTTTTAGCTACATCATTTATACTGGTAATATAATAACGGATTGCTTTCTCTGTTTGTTTGTCGCTAATTTTAAATTCTCTAATTGACTCTAATTTAACTATCTGAGTTAATTTATTCCATTTGTTATCTTCGTTTTCTATAAATTTAAAATCTGTGATTACACTGCATTTCCTTGTTTCAATTCTGCCATGGCCTATGTCAATATTCTCATGGGTTTCTATTTGTTTTGCGAAACGAAACTCATCTTTTATTTGCTCTAATAATTGTTCTTGATTTCCTTTAACAGCTAAAATATAGTCTGCTTCACTTTCTTTAATTTTATCGGCGATATCAGTTTGAGTTCCCATGGCATCAATAGTGATAATATTGCCTGAAATACACAGTTTTTCTATCAGCTCTGGAATTGCTGTTATTTCATTTGATTTTTCATTTACTCTTACTCGACCCAAAACCAAATTATTTTGACTTGCCCAAGCGCTAACCATATGAACTGGAGATTTCTTTCCTGCGGACTTAGCACCTCTTATTGACTTCCCGTCGATTACAATGACTTGACCTTTCAATACTGTTGATATAGAATTTACCCAATCAATAAAACAAGTTTCAAATTGATTGCTATCAATTGCTGAAAACAACCTGTTTATTGTATCTTCAGAAGGTATCCCGTTTGGTAACTGAAGAAATGTTCTTAAAAATACTTCTTTTGATTGAGCAAACTCTCTCATTTGTTTCCATGTTACTGCGCCACAAATGACCGAAATTATTCCCACAAGAAAGATATCGGATATATTGTGAAGTTGGCTTATATGGCTCCTAGGATCGTCTATAGTACCAAAAATACTTATTAGATTGTTTGT
>NZ_JABKCA010000175.1 GCF_013166655.1 Lentimicrobium sp. L6 | reverse complement strand
GTCCATCAAATGCAGAAGTAACAGTCACACCATCTATAGTGATTTCAATACCTTCAGCACCCATTGGATTTCCTTCCACAGAACACCAGAAGAAAGCATCAAAATTAGTAGGAACAGGAATCATAATAATAAACTGCTCCACATTCTGGTCAACAATAGAAATGGTTCCAGTCTGTGTCTCATATCCATCAAAAGAAGCAGAATAATCGTGGTCACCAATAGAAAGGCCTTCAAATAAAGCAAGTCCATCAAATGCAGAAGTAACAGTCACACCATCTATAGTGATTTCAATACCTTCTGTTCCCATCGGATTTCCTTCCACAGAACACCAGAAGAAAGCATCAAACATAGGAGCGGGAATCATAGTTATGAATTCCTGAACATTCTGGTCAATAATGGAAATAGTACCGGTTTGTGTAATATATCCATCAAAAGAAGCAGAATAATCGTGATCACCTACAGTTAATCCTTCAACTAAAGCTAAACCATCAAATCCAGAACTTACAGTAACACCATCAATAGTGATATCAATACCTTCTGTTCCCATCGGATTTCCTTCCACAGAACACCAGAAGAAAGCATCAAACATAGGAGCGGGAATCATAGTTATGAATTCCTGAACATTCTGGTCAATAATGGAAATAGTACCGGTTTGTGTAATATATCCATCAAAAGAAGCAGAATAATCGTGATCACCTACAGTTAATCCTTCAACTAAAGCTAAGCCATCAAACCCAGAAGCAACTGTTATCCCATCAATAGTGATTTCTATCCCTTCAGCACCCATTGGGTTTCCTTCTACAGAACACCAAAAGAAAGCATCAAATACAGGAACAGGAGATAGGCTTATGAATTCTTGAACATTTTGGTCCACAATAGAAATAGTACCAGTTTGAGTAATATATCCGTCAAAAGAAACAGAATAATCATAATCGCCACCAATAAGCTCTTCGAAAAGTGCTAAACCATCAAATCTAGAACTAAAGTAAGACCATCGATTGTTACATCAATACCTTCAACACCCGTAGCGCTTCCTTCAATTGAACACCAGAAGAAAGCATAGTATGATGGAGGAGCAGGAAGCATAATAGCGAAGTCAGAACCATTTTGGTCAGTAATAGTAACAGAACCATTAACAGTGATGAATCCATCTTTAGAAGCAGTAT
>NZ_JABKCA010000174.1 GCF_013166655.1 Lentimicrobium sp. L6 | reverse complement strand
ATGATTTGGAGAAAGACGATCAATTAGCTCTGTTTTTATAATCGAACTCGGGTTATTTAAATGTGAAATTTAACAGCAGGCATACCAATAGAACTGGAGTGGTGGTGAGTCGCTTGAGCTACGATTTAGACATTGCCAATAATACCAATGTGGGAGAAAATGAGGTGGCCGATTACTTTGTAGATAGTAAAGGAAATGCGATGAGTGTACAATTATACTCCCAGTCCAAATACTACCTACGAGAGAACCTGAATATCAATGCTGGCCTTCACCTTGTTTATTTTAATACCAATAATGAGTTTATTCCAGAGCCGAGACTAGGGATTAACTGGGAAGTTACCCCAAGGCAAACTTTAAGCTTGGCTTATGGAAAGCACAGCAGAATAGAACCGCTCAGGATATATAAAACAGAAGTTCCAACAACTAATGGCTACGAACTACTAAACCAGAATTTAAATGTGACCAAAGCCCATCACTTTGTTTTGTCTTACGATATGAAATTGGGAGCCAATACCCATTTCACTATTGAACCTTATTATCAAATGCTTTATGATGTTCCGGTAACGCCAGATAGTTCTTTCTCCATGATTAATTATTCCAGCGAGACTTTTTTCACTGATGAACTAGACAATTCTGGAACAGGAACTAATATGGGAATCGATTTCACTTTAGAGCAATTCATCAATAATGGATTTTACTATATGGTGACGGCATCGCTATACGAATCGAAATTTAAAGGAGGGGATGGCATAGAGAGAAATACCCGTTATAATCAGAATTTTGTTTTTAATGTATTGGCAGGTAAAGAATGGCAGACAAAAAAGAACCACACTTTTGGAATCAATGGAAAGTTCACCATTTTGGGAGGCAAAAGACAATCGCCAGTCGATATGGAGAAATCGTTAGAAAACCAATTCGTTATTTATGATGAGTCGAGACTTTATGAAGACCAATTACCCACTAGCTATTATGTCGATTTGAGTTTGAATTATACCATCAACAGACCCAAATGTGCCCATTCTATTATTCTGCAAGCCAAAAATCTATTAATGCAAGAAGAGAATTTAGGTCATGCTTATAATTACAAAACCAAAACTGTGGAGCCCTATGGACTAGAAATTATCTATCCATATGTTAGCTATAAGATTCAGTTTTAATATAATTCACGCCAAGCCGCAAAGGCCATTAGCGTTAACTTAAGCAAAAAGCTCTTTCAATTTGTTGCTCAAAATTTAAT
>NZ_JABKCA010000173.1 GCF_013166655.1 Lentimicrobium sp. L6 | reverse complement strand
ATGATTTGGAGAAAGACGATCAATTAGCTCTGTTTTTATAATCGAACTCAGGTTTATAAATTTTAAAGAGAGATTCCTCTTAATTGGAATCTCTCTTTTTTGGGTCTTACGTAAACTGGAGGAGAAACTTTATCCCTTTTAAATTAGATTTCTCAGTCGAAGCATACTTCTCCTTCGAAATGTAATGGAGGAAGAAAGCTATCAATATAACAAGAGATTTCTAACTGCGTTCAAAATGACGGACAACGTAATAACTAGAAGAAAGGGCGCACAAATACCAATGTCAATGTAATTGATTTTGTGCGCCCTTAGCTACACACAATAACTCAGTCATTTCGATGGAACATAGTGGAAGAGAAATCTTTCTTTACCTTTACAAGTACTAATAATCAATCTGAAACATAATTCATTTTAAAGTACTTAGGGAGCATACCGAGCGTTCGGTTTATCCTTTATTCATGATCAACAATAAAAGGCTATACTACTTCTTTTGTCATTTCATCGAAGTGCATCGAAGGAGAAACCTTTCCATTAATCCAAACTAGTAATTGAATATTTAATTCCAAGTTCAAGACCTCTTAATTCTGCTAGTCCTCTGAGTCTACCAATAGCACTATATCCTGGATTTGATTTTTTTCCTAAGTCATCGATCATTAGATGGCCGTGATCGGGGCGCATGGGTAATCGATAGTCTAGTCTACCATTTTTAATTCGTTTTTTCTGTTCTTGAAGTAAGGCCTTCATGACCTCAAACATATCTACATCACCTGACAAATGATCGGCTTCATGAAAATTTCCTGCTTCATCGCGAGAAGTACTTCTTAAGTGAACAAAATTCATACGATGTCCTAAGCGTTTTACCATTCGTGGAAGATCATTATCTACTCGTACACCATAACAACCCGTGCAAAAGCACAAACCATTATTTGGACTATCCACTGCATCAACTATTTTACTGGCATCCTCTTCAGTACTAACAATACGGGGGATGCCTAGGATAGGAAATGGAGGATCGTCGGGATGAATGGCCATTAAAACATTAGACTCCTCTGCAACTGGTATAATTTGTTTTAGAAATGAAACCAAATTATTTCTGAGCTCCTCTGCTCCAATGGTTTGATAAGTATTTAAAACAGATTGAAATTGCTTTAATGAATAACCCTCCTCTGCTCCTGGCAAACCTGCAATAATATTATTAACTGAAGTTTCGCACCGTTATATACTGAGCATTTTAGAGAAAAAATGCAGC
>NZ_JABKCA010000172.1 GCF_013166655.1 Lentimicrobium sp. L6 | reverse complement strand
TTAATAAACTTTTTTTGGTGCTTTTTGAGGGAGGAAAATGTGTATAAAGAGTAGCGTGGGGAAGGGGCAAAACAAAAAAATCATTTCTTAAAAGCAATTATAGTAATTTAATATTAGACTTAGTTACGCTTTTTTTAATGGTATATTTACCATGATATGATTTATTAATCGAATAACATTAGTATTTTTGAAGCCAACAAAACCTATCATTTTATGAATCCTCTTATTCAAGCAGGCACCTCCATTGTCATTTTTGCATTAATCAGTTATTCTATTGCAATTATTATCGAACAAAGGCAAAAGGTTGTCAGTAAGAAAGTATTATTATTTCTGACTCTAGGGGTTACCTTAGATATTATTGCTACTACATTTATGATTCTTGGTTCCTCAAAAGGGGGATTTACTTTACATGGTTTTATTGGCTATTCTTCACTATTGGGAATGTCAATTGATGCTATTTTCATATGGCGCTTAAAAATAAAAAATGGTTTCAACTCCCCAGTTCCAAAGACCATTCACCTTTATTCACGTTATGCTTGGATATGGTGGGTTCTGGCTTTTATAACAGGAGGATTATTGGTGGCCTTTAGATAATGATGACTTCTTTTTCCTAGACTATCTTATGTAAATAGATGATTGTGTTTCTTAATTAAATTGAGGTGTTTAGCTAAGTCCTTATTCAACACTAAAAGACAAACACCAGAAATAATAACACTTAGCCTTTTTTTCGTTTGCCCCAACCCCAAGGGGAGCGAAAAAAACATGCACCAAAACAATTAGTTCTACAGTTTAGTAAAAAAACCTATAGCGTATCGACTTAAATTCCATTAAGCTAAGTAAGTAATTGAACAACTTATAATTAAACTTAAGATTTCTCGCTTTGCTCGAAACGACCATTGCTTAAATGTTTTTATAAAAGGGCGCATAAATCCATTAATTGTTTCACTTGCATTTATGCGCCCTTTTTTATCTCTCCTCTTGAATACTTAGGACATTTCGAACGCAGAAAGAAATCTAGTTCTCCAAACGTTATTTCTCTGCACCTCTGTGGTTTTTGGTAAGAGCTTAGAGCGACTCTATTCTGTCATTTCCCCCTTGTATTCTCTTTGTACGGAAATATGCTTATTGGGCTTTGGAGACTTGGAGTAAAAGGCTTCTGAGTTTAAAAAATAGATTTCTCCTCCACTATGTTTCGTCGAAAAGACCTGAACTCTTGGGGTAAATAAATAGCGCGACAAGGCAAATGTCATTTATAATTGAGCTTGTCGCGCTTTCTTTCAAAACGATAATATTGGGGTCATTTCGAAGGAGAAGGTTTACTTCGACTGAGAAATCTTTTAACCTGAGTTCGGTTTTTAACTATCTGAAATTCAGTTGTTAATGGTGATATTT
>NZ_JABKCA010000171.1 GCF_013166655.1 Lentimicrobium sp. L6 | reverse complement strand
GTTATTTTTTATGGGGAGATAAGTTAATGAGAACTGGAATTAGGGAATTGGATATTTTTTTTGATAGATAAAAAATTCTTTGCTATATAAGATTAGAAAACATGGACTATAGCTTAGTCTTAGATCTATGGTTCTTAAGAGCTTTTGAAAATTACTTAGTCCACGTTTGAGTAATAGCGGTTGTCTGCTTAAATCTTTATCAAGTTAGACTTGCCCTATACTTCTTCCAAAAATACGTAAAATAATAATATTAATTCATACTTTTTAATGGTAAAAAGTAAGCAAAAAGCCATCCCAAACAATGGCCTACCCTCCTCTTCTAGAATATTGATTTTTAGACCAAAGTAGAAAAATAATGACCTGTAAATGGTACACTCATATCAAGCCAAAAGCAGATGTTTCCATTTCAATCATCTCCAATGTCATTATTTTAAAAGCTAAAGCCCTTTGCTTAAAAATCAAATATTCTAGAATTCACCTCTTGAGCGGCCCCGTGTTTGGGAAGGGCCAACCCACCCGCTTGCTTTGGCATCTTTCACTTTTTATTAGATTTCGGCAATCAAGAGACCATCCCTTGTTAACCCTCATGATTTTGAATCTCACTCGTTTTTTTCTTGTACTGAGTATAGTCAAGGAGTAATATTGAAGATAGTGTTCCCACACCCCGCAAAGTTTATAGTCTTTCGAAGAAAGACCATGACCGCCTTTGAGTAAAGGTGTTAAACGGAGGAGACAGGTTGGAGGACAAGAAAACAATACTGTTCGACGCTCGTTAGATATTTCCTTTAGGAAATTTCTAAAAGTAGGAGTTTATTGTTTTCCCGGAAACCTGTTTTCGGAGTAACCTTTAATCAACAGCGGTAGTTTTTACTACACTTTTTTGAAAAAGTGTAAAAGAAAAACATTTTATACTTTCTTTGGTGGAATCAAGCAAAACTAATCCCAAACTATCGCCTTCCGGTCTCTTGTAGGATTTTGATTTTTAGACCAAAGTAGAAAAATAATAAGCCTTAAATTGTACACTCATATCATGCCAAAAACAGATGTTTCTATTTCAATAATCTCCAATGTCATTTTTTTAAAAGCCATGTCCTTTGCTAAACCGAAGTATGACTAAATCAGTATTTAGTCATGAAGCTCAATCTGACCAATAAAAACAAAAAAACAGGAGATTAGAAGTCATATATTCTAGAATTCACCTCTTGAACTGCTCCGTGTTTTGGAGGGGCTAACCCACCAAATGGCCTTGGCATCTTTCACTATTCAATAGAATTCGACAGTGAAGTGGCCATCCTTTGTTACTTCCATAATTTTGAATCTGATCCTATGTTATTACTTAATAGCATTTTAAATTATGAAAAGGCTAAAAACCATTGCTCCCCATAATTTTTTATGTGACCC
>NZ_JABKCA010000170.1 GCF_013166655.1 Lentimicrobium sp. L6 | reverse complement strand
GGGTCAAGTTAATTTTTATGGGGACTACGAAAAAAGCTTTGATAATCTAAAGAGGAAAAACGATACATCCGTAACGCCTCTGAGGTTAGATCTAAAAAGCTTTATTTTAGCATTGAAAGATTCCGCATTGGCATTGGTATTTCTGTTTTTAAAGAAATTAAGGATATTATCAATGTGGTATTTTATTGATTTAGCAGCCGAATAAAACTCTTTTATATCTTGGTTCATTGATTTGTCTATCCACTGTCTAAATTTCTGCTGAGCAATATCCATTGAGTTTTCTTCATAGATATTTCTAAACTCAAGAGAATGATTATAAGCCTGTTTAAGCTTTGGATGTATACTGAATAAAAGACCTGCTCTTTGTTTCTGATTATCAGTCCAGTCAGTTGGCTTTTTTGCGATAACAAACCTAGCTCTAGCTAATAATTGTTTCGGGGTATCTCCATTTTCTAGTATTTCAGGTTTGTGCTTTTTGTTCTGTTTTCTTGCTTCATCAATGGCTTCATTTTCCTTATCTAATTCTTCCCAACGTAATTTTACCCGTACATGCTGCAGAGCATCTGTAACCAATTTTACAACATGAAATCTATCGGTAACTAGATTTGCGTTAGGAAAACACGTCTTGACGGATGATTCCATATTTTTGGCCATATCAAGACTTACTTCTTTAACCTTTTGCCTGACATCAAGAGGTAGTTTCTCAAGTACACTTATTATGTCTTTAGATAAGGTTCCTTTTATCGATGCCAATAAGGTTCCTTTTTTACCATGTCCATTCTTGTTTGTTACAAAAGTGTAAAGCTCTCCCTGTGATAAGGAAACTTCATCAATACTCATGTAATCACCTACATTCTTTGGAAAAAGCATATAGTCCTCAGAATGCAATCTTTGTTCCCAGTCCTGAAAACCACTACTATACTTCTTGTATTGCCTACGAAGTTTGTCTGCTTTAACTCCATAAAAACTGGCAATATTACTTATCGTATCTTCTCGGGTCTCTACCTGTTCCTTTTAAAAAATCTGAAAGTTCTTGTGTTAATCGTGAACCTTCAGCAACAAGTGAATAATCTCTTGTTATCTCTTTATGTGTTTGCTTATGACGCCATCTGCGTCTTCGAATTACTAAATATACCGCTTTACCTCGTATAGGAAAGTCTTGTACTTTTGAGGACGGTAAAAAACCTTTTGACTCATAATTAATATTTAAATATCCTGATGGCAAGAGGTTACGCTCATCTAGACATAGAAAGTATTCATCTTGCTTAGTAGATACATTGCCTAACTTGTAAAACTCTTTTACCTCAAAATAATCTAAGATAAATGCGGGTAAAAACTCTTGTAATATTGTTAATTCCAAAACTTAATTTTTGTCAGCTAAGATAAGGATTCCCCATAGTTTTTAATGTGACCC
>NZ_JABKCA010000169.1 GCF_013166655.1 Lentimicrobium sp. L6 | reverse complement strand
TTTTTTCGTATCTTAACACCATGATAATCAATAAGTTTAATGGTTTTTTCAACGGTGTTTTGCCAGATTTTAGAATTGAAAAACGAGTAGAAAAAGTAATGAATGATATGCTTACTTTTGGTAATGCAATAGTGAATCAATTTTCTGGTTCTCATTCTGAAAAAATAGGAGCGTATAGAATGTTAGGAAATCAACATTTCAGTTATGAACATTTATTAGATGGTGTAATAGAATCATGTAAGCAAAACCAAGGTTCTTCACATTTACTTTGTCTTCAAGATACAACAGAGTTAAATTACAGTCATCATAAACAAAGGATTGGGCTGAATGATAATGATATAGGTCCAGTTACAAAAAAAGGTAATGTAGGATTTTTTTGTCATCCAGTTTTAGCTATTGATGAAAAGTCTGGGTTACCAATAGGTATTCCCTATAGCAAGATTTGGAATCGAAGCTGGGATAAGAAAGATAAATACGAGAGGAAATATCCTTCACAAGACTTTAAAGATAAAGAATCATATCGGTGGGTTGAAAGTGCAGAAAAGACAAAGTCTGCATTATCAGAAACTCCCAAACTCACCATCATAGGAGATAGAGAATCAGATATCTACGAGGAGTTAGTATATGTACCTGATGAACGAACTGATTTATTAATACGGTCGAGTGTAAACAGGAAGCTTCATAACAGTGATACCAAACTTTTTGAAACGCTTGAGCAGCAAGAACAAAAACTAATTTTCAATCTCGAGGTAAAAGCAAATAAGAAGCGAAAAAATCGAGTTGCGAAAATCGCACTCAAGTACCTTAAAGTAAAAATCAAAAAGCCATACAGGAAGGAAAAGAACGATTTACCTGAATACGTTGAATTATGGGCTATTGAAGCTCGTGAACTGAACGAAAGTGTGCCAGAAGGAGAATCCCCCATTTTATGGCGACTATTAACAACGCATAATATATCAACTCCGCAAGATGCTTTGACTTACACTCAGTGGTATAGTAATAGATGGCTTATAGAGGAGCTTTTTCGTGTTTTAAAAAGCCAAGGCTTGGAAATAGAATCAGCACAATTGGAATCAGGATCTGCATTGAAAAAGTTAACAGTCATGGCTCTGCAAGTCGCTCTGGTTATCATGGCACTAAAGCTTTCTTTAAAGAATGAACACAATGCTAAGGCCAAGCTGTATTTTACTGACAATCAGATAATATTTTTGAAAATGATGCTATCTGAAGTTGAAGGCAAAACATTAAAGCAAAAAAATCCCTACAAACAAGAAACGCTAAACTGGGCATCATGGATAATTGCTCGCTTAAGTGGTTGGAGTGGATACAAATCGCATGGGCCTCCAGGCTACATATCTATTAAAAGAGGTTATGATAACTTTAACCAAAAGTACGAAGGCTTCAAAATAGCTTTTGA
>NZ_JABKCA010000168.1 GCF_013166655.1 Lentimicrobium sp. L6 | reverse complement strand
GGGTCAAGAACAAAACCTGGGGGGATGAGCTAAAATGTTATACTTTTGAAAAAAAGAATCACATCAATTATGCAAAATGATTTGGCTATTATGAGTTTGTTTTTTCCAGAAGGCATGCTCGACTATTTTGATATTACAGATTTCACAAAGACTTCAGAGCGTATAGACTTTTATTTAAGTGAGAAGAATATTATACCCATAGAATATAAAGACAAGAAGTTAACCTCCAAAGGTTTTTACGACGAAAAGATTGTTGAAGATTTTCCATTACGAGGATTAGAGGTTCGTTTACATGTCAAGCGTCGTCGCTGGATAGTAAGTGAGAGTCAAAAAATAGTAAACAGAAACTGGGAGTTAGTTGCTAAAGGAACACGCAAAACAAAAGAATTTGCGACTTTTTTAAAAGAATACTTTAGATAATACAGCTGTGAGTGCTAGTCATTATGGTCAGTACTACGGAACCGATGGAAAGAAACTCCAACAACAGTATAAAAAACACTTGAGTGATTTTGCAAGTTGGCCACAGAAACACCATGCTGAAAAATGGCTCTTATTTCCAGAGAATATAGGAACCCACTTAAGTTTAGATGAAACATCGTTATCCAATGGAGACTTGTACACCATTCTCACTAACAAAGCAGCCAAGGGACGTAAAGGGGCGATTGTTGCAATAGTCTCGGGGACTAAATCTGCTGAAGTCATTAAGGTTTTAGAACGAATACCTATTGAAAAACGAAAGAATGTAAAAGAAGTTACAGTTGATATGGCCAACAATATGAACCTTATTTCTCGGCTTTGTTTTTCAGAAGCAATGATTGTAATAGACAGATTTCATGTCCAAAAATTAACAAGCGAAGCAGTTCAGCATATCAGAATAAAATACAGATGGGAAGCTATTGATAAAGAAAATGAATCAATGGAACTTGCTAATAAAAATAACACAAATTATGTTTCTGTAGTATTTCAGAATGGAGATACAAGAAAGCAATTATTAGCTAGAAGTCGTTATTTGTTATTTAAGCCCAAAGCTCGATGGACAGAAGGTCAGGAAGAACGTGCAAAGGTTCTGTTTGAAGAATACCCAATCATTGAACAAGCATACAATCTTGCACAAAAACTCACATTTATTTATGAGAATTACAACGACAAAAGCATTGCTATTACGAAACTTGCACATTGGTATAAAGATATTGAAGAAGCAGGTTTAAAAGAGTTTAATACTGTCGCAAAATCAATTCAGATAAACTATGACAAAATCCTTAATTTCTTTAATTACCGAAGTACAAATGCTTCTGCGGAATCCTTTAACGCAAAATTAAAGCATTTTAGGTCTGAATTCAGAGGTGTCAGAGATGTCAAATTTTTCCTTTTTCGATTGACAAATATTTTTGCGTAAAAATCAATTCCCCCAGAATTTCAACTTGACCC
>NZ_JABKCA010000167.1 GCF_013166655.1 Lentimicrobium sp. L6 | reverse complement strand
CTTGGGTTGTCATTAAAATATTGACGCAGCGATGAATAATCGTTAGTGGCAAATAGTTCAACAATAAACAAGTCTTTAACAGCTGCTTGAGCAAATGTGGTATTAGGATAATCTGTGATTATGGTTTCTAGAGTAGTTTTTGATGCTATGAATTCTTCATCCTCAAATTGAGTTTGGCTATCCATATATAGTATTTCTGCGCTTTCGGCCACCCCTTTGCTTAAACCTGGACACCAAGTGGGGTCTGAATCATAAGCTCCTACAGGATATAAATCTACTAAAGGATTAAAAGAGCTTCCTCCCCAGCAATTGTATTCTACATCTATTATAGGTTGTCCACTAGGAGGTAAATTATGATATACTAAAGCATCGTTTGAACCTCCCAAATTATCATTATCTTTTATTACATTATAATGAAATATTTGTGGGACACTATATGAACTCATATATACTTCTTCACCAATATTATCTTTGATAACCTGTGTTTGGCTCTCGTAATTTGCATTACTGTTTCCTATAAGTTGTACAGAAGAATTGTTTAATAACTTTACACCGAGGTCGTTATTTGAGATTTGGTTATTCTCTATAATACCAGATGAACTATAAAATGTAAGAGCAGGTCCATCGATATTTGTTATAGAATTATTTTTCACAAAATAATCTCCTTTTCATGTCCCGAATTCCAAACTTCGATTCCATACATGTAATTATCAATGGTATTATTATCGATATTATATGTATTACAGCCTTCAACACGAATGGCGGTGTAATTGTTTGAATTAGCAAAATCACAATCGCTAATAGTTGCAAGAATACTAGGAGCAAAATTATTATTCTCAATATGAACATACGAATCATCAAATTCACAATTATCAACTAATACACTCCCTTGATTATTCACTCCCATAATTTTTGAACCATTTGAGAAATCTGAATAGGTAATTTCGTAGGTTCCTGAACCATGTAGCCAGAAAGATGATTGGTTATCTAAATTCGCACTGCTTACACTTAATGAAGAGTTATATAAAAGAATCTCAGTATGATCTAAGGTCAAATCGGTATCTATATTTACTGTTGCACCATCTTCTATAATTATTTTTCCATTTGTGAATTCAACGTATTTACCAATTGTTAAGGTAGCTCCAGATTCAACTGTTAATTCAGAACCGTTTAATATATCTACTTTTGAATTCTTCAAGAGAACTAATTCTGATTCAGCTTTTACTGAAAAACTCTTAGAAATCCCGATAATACCTCTATGGCTTTCGTTTGTTGTCATATTGGTATGTAACAAAGTTGGGTATTCTAGGGAAGTATAGGCACTGATTGCTCCTAAGTCTGAAAATAAAGGGGTTTCATCTAGGTCTTCATGATCTGATTCCCAAATCCAAGATTCATATAAACTAATAGGGTTACCCATTTAAGTCTCGTGTAATTTAATCGAAGCGTAAGCAATCGG
>NZ_JABKCA010000166.1 GCF_013166655.1 Lentimicrobium sp. L6 | reverse complement strand
TTATCTATTTATGTTTGAAATGAATCCATTTATCCATCTCGGGATTTCTTCTTTTGAAAAGAAGGAAAAGAACACCAAATTGCCATACCCCCCCCCGTGAGATAAATTTGAGTTTTATTTCCATTGAAAAAGAAAATCACAGAGCATTTAGGAATGGAAGAAATATAAAATACCAACTATTTGTATTAGGAAAAAATAATTTTGACCAGATATGGGGCGTGCCTTTGTTTTGGTCTTAAGTGAAAACAAACAGCCCGTCCTAAGCTCCACCACAAATATCTTACCTCTCGGAGTAAAGCCTAGCAACAGACCGTTTGAATTTACAAAGTTAAATTTTTTAATAGAACCAGATAAAAAGAGATGGTTCATAAACACAGTTTATAATGAGAAGAATATATAATATATTTCTATTATTAGGAGTTATTGCTATTACAATGGTAGCATGTGAGAAAGACGAAGATTACTCCAAACAATCAAACACAGAAAATGAAGTTTATTGGTCAGAAGAAGATGTGAAAATCCAAAATCAGATTTTAGATTTCCAGAATAAAATTAAAAACAATAGTTTTAAGGATGGGGAAATGATGAGTGTTGAAGATGCCGTTTGGAATATGGAAGCGTTGCTTAATTTTAATTACTCTACACCTGATTTACAAATTAACAACTTGACTGTCGATAAGTCCTTTATAATTGATTTAAGTGTTGAAAATGACATGGTATCTTATTCTGATGTCGTGGCAGCTGTTTTTGAAATGGAGGAACACTTATTAGCTACATTGAATTCTTTACCTGGAGCTGATAATTTTATTTTTGCTACTGATATCAGTATTGGTAATAATGAGCTGAAAAATGGTTCATTAAAAATCTCAATGACCACAGGTTTTGGGAGTGAGTATGTTGATAATCCTGGTGTATATATACCTTTTGGAGAAAATGATTATTGGCGATATGGTTATGGAGAAGGAGGCTGTGGCATAAATAATTCTGATAACTCTGATGCCGCTAAAGAGATCGAATACAAAATAAATAATATTGAGAATATTGAATTAATTGACCCTTATGTAGATTCATATATTGTAGATTTAACACCAAAAGAGATTATTGCAGATAATTATGCAAATCCAGATGATGTTCCAAATTCGAATGGAATACTTCTAGATAATTGGTTAGATTATGCTATGTATTATGAAATGGAACGTATAGAATATCCAATAGATGGATGTCTTGAACCAATTGAGATGAATTTCTATCTTCAGGGAACTCTTGATGTAATTCAAATTGAATTAGCTAATTTACAAATAGCTTACCCTAATAACGAATTAGAATTCGTTTATCTATTCCTAGAAGGAAATACGTTTAGTTATAATGGAGTCAACTCAAAATTACATACTGGAGAAATAACTTTTGGTAAAAGGGTAGTTCGCATTCCAAATGATTAATAATATAAGAAATGAGTATGTTAGACCTGTCTAGCATACTCATTACTAAAATAAATTATAGGGTTACCCATTTAAGTCTCGTGTAATTTAATCGAAGCGTAAGCAAT
>NZ_JABKCA010000165.1 GCF_013166655.1 Lentimicrobium sp. L6 | reverse complement strand
AAAGCTACCTCCCTTTGGGGAGGTTTAGTTCAACAATGTATAAAAATAATAGCCGGTTCAGTAGTAAATTCAGGGGTTGTAACCCGCTTCAACTTTCTTGTAACTTGACAGGAAAGAAGCCCGCAATCGGCTACTATTCTTATACTAAACGTTAGCAGCAATTATGAGAAACTTTATTTCAATATTACTTTGTTTAATCCTTTTGAATTCTTGCATTTCAAAAAGTGTAAAAAAAACTATTCATATTGAGAATAAAACACAGACTATTAGTATTTCAAAAGATAAGTACCAAAACCAATTATACGGGTTCTGGCTAGGTCAATGCATTGCTAACTGGTCTGGTTTGGTTACAGAAATGGATAAAATTGGTAATCTCGGGGAAATAAAAACAGGCGATTTTTACACCAGAGACGATTGGGGGAAACCCGACCAACCAAGTATTTGGGGCGCAGGAGTTCCCAGCGATTTATCGTCTACCATAGATTTTGTATTTAAAAACAGTGATGAAATTTGGGGCGCGGATGATGATACAGACATAGAATTTATGTATCAACATCTTCTATACACAAATAAAGTTAATATACTTACCCCAAAGCAAATACAAAATGGTTGGTTAAAACATATAAAGCCTGAAGAGGAAAACTATTTATGGGTTTCTAATCAAAAAGCATTCGATTTAATGAAAGCTGGTGTTCTTCCTCCCGAAACAGGGAACCCAAAACTTAATGAACATTATGATATGATTGATGCCCAATTAACCACGGAAATATTTGGACTATTTGCACCTACAAGACCAGATATAGCATTAAAAATAGCAGAATTGCCTATACAAACGACTGCTAGACAAGAAGCAGAGGATATTTCAAAATTTTATGTGTCTATGTATTCGCTTGTGTATGCCACAAATTCTAATAGTAGCATGAAAGAAAAACTGCTTTGGATGTCGAGTAAATCAAGAGAAATACTGCCAAATGATTCCTATCCAGCAAAAATGTATGATTATACTAGACTCTTATATGAGTCTGGTATTCCTTGGGAACAAACAAGAGATTCACTTTACTACAGATATCAGGTTAACCAAAAAGACGGCTATAACATAACATCAAGAAATTTATATTGTAATGGCTGTTTTGCAGCAGGAATAAATTTTGCTGCAAGTTTAGTAAGTCTTTTTTACGGAGAGGGCGACTTAAAAGAAACAATAAAAATAGGAACTCTTGCAGGTTGGGATTCTGATAATCCTACTGCCACTTGGGGAGGACTAATTGGTTTTATGATTGGAAAAGAAGGTATAGAAAAGGCATTTGACAGAAAATTTTCAAATCGATTTAATATCCACAGGACAAGACAAAACTTTCCAAATAATGGTATAATCACGTTTGAGGAAATGAGCAAAATAGGTCTAACAATAACTGAAAGAGTTGTATTGGAGGAATTGAACGGAACAATTGATGAAAAAAATAATGCTTGGATTATCCCATTGGAAAACAATTAAAAGCTGCTAACAATTAAGCATCGTTTTCAGCCCTAAGCCGTGGAGCTAAGCATTTACTT
>NZ_JABKCA010000164.1 GCF_013166655.1 Lentimicrobium sp. L6 | reverse complement strand
CATTAGCGTTAACTTAAGCAAAAAGCTCTTTCAATTTGTTGCTCAAAATTTAATCGATTTTTCCTTTTCTCATAAGTACAATACCTTGATAATTTAGCTAATGAGTCGCCTGGGATATTTGGGCTGTTCCTAAGTTCATTAGCTATTTCAATAATCATATGAGGTTTTTTGATAAGATAATGTATTGTTTTTAATAGACTTAAGTGTCGATTGAAATGTTTTTTTACTTTCACTCTACATGGTGAAAATATAAATTGAGTACATATCAAAATCATAATAAACCTTGATATTAATATTATTTGCAATTGTATATGCGACACGTTATGTATTTTACTAAAGCTCATATTACTTTTCCAAGATTTAAAAATAATTTCAATTCTCCATCTTAGACCATATAGATTGAATATTTGCTCAAAAGCTAATTCTTCTTTAGAAATAGTTGTAATAAATATTGACCATGAAAGCATTTCTAAATATTCCTTGGAGGGAAAAGTTTTTTTTCCTGTTTAGCCTTTCGCCTCCTTTCATTAGCAATTTCTTCATTTACAGGCTCTGCCACGACTCTAACCGTGGTTTTAGATTTATTATTCAATTTTACATTCATATCTATAAACCTGTCTTTTTTTAATTTCTTGAGTAAATTAATCGGGACTTCACTGATTTCGTCTAAAAGCATAACCCCAAATTTGTAACGATATATACAATGTGCATTAGTGTTTTTATGGCGTTGGATTTCATCATTAATCAAATACCCCCTATCTCTTAATGATAAGTCTCCTTTTTTTAGTTCAGTTTCAGAAGCTGCTATTAAATCGTTCTTACTATAGGGGTCTATTGAAAATTCAATAAACTTCTCGTTTAGAATATCATAAACTCCCTGGATTCTAGCATTACAAGCTTTTGAATTCGCATTGGATACACCTGAAAAAATCTCAAATAATCTTAATGGTAATTTAATAATAGTACTATCCTGTACAAGAATGCGTTTGAAAGATGAAGAGTAATTTAAATATTGGGAGTCCTTAATTTTTGTTTTCGCTGCTATTAGGCATTCTAGTATTGCCTTGAAAAAACTCAGACAAGGCTCCTTTGCCTTTTTCCATATTGCCTGTCTAGAAACAGATACTCCGCATTCTGAATCTATATGGGCAGCAATATCATTATAGCTTACAATACCATTGGTAGATTCCATGCAAAAAGAATATAAAAGTTCCGTAGCAGTAATTAACCGCTTCCTAATAATAAGACCAGTATTAAAAGCAAGAATGTCTAACCATTTCTGATCAATACCAATTTGTTCTAAAAAATCATCAAAATCATTTTTTCTCATTTCTATGTTTATTAGGTTAAAAATAATATCTTTACCAATAGTATATATACTATTATTAAAAAACAAATAAAATGGGATATAAAGTAAAAATACAACGAGTTGACAGAGGGAATACAAAGTCTTTTTATATAAATTTTCCAGCAGCTGTAGCTGAAGCGGCTGAGTTATCAAAAGGAGAAGAGATGGAATGGGTGCTTGAAGATAAAAACACCTTTGTATTAAAAAGAGTAAAAAACAAAGAAGTCAGAAAGAAATAGTCTTGTAATCATATGTATATCTGTAACTTAAAAAAATA
>NZ_JABKCA010000163.1 GCF_013166655.1 Lentimicrobium sp. L6 | reverse complement strand
AATATTCTGAAATTCACCTCTAAAGCCGCTTTCTGTTTGGGAGAGGCCTTCCCGCGGTCTCCGAAATAAGTTAAATAGTATATATAATAATTTGTGTATCAGACAATAACCATTCTAATGAAAGCACACCTGATGCTATGCAAAGTTTATAAAGACTTCCGCAGGAATGTCACTATAAGGAGGAGTTTATGCTGACATGCAATCGTCATCATTTATTGTTTTCCGGAAAGGCATTTGTGAAGTAGTCTTTGATATATAGCGGAAGCCTGTCTAACTGCGAAAGCCAGGTAGATTTTGTAACGCTTTTTCAGAAAGTGTTGAAGAAATATATGAGCAAGCTTTTTCAGATTAAATGAACCATTTGAGTAATATATTTATTAATAAAAGCTTCCTAAATAAACAAGAGAAAAATGACAGTTTGTCCATCCCCAAGAAAAACATGTTGATCCGTTACACCCTTTATAAAATTGAAAGAGTCTCAGCGGGGAACTGAGACTCTAACAGAATTAACCAAAACCTAATTATTATGAAAAATCAATATTTGTGTCTTTTATATCATGTGTTCTAACACTACCATCATGATGACTATTAGAACAATAAACAAATAAAACTCAGTTTTTACACCTTTAAATATTCTCATTGTTTATCTAAATTGTTTAAGGCAAAGATACAGTAAGCTCATCGGATCAGAACTCGTGCTAAAGACTTAATGATCTGGAGGTTTCAACTAGGTGATTTTACTGAGGACAGAAGGGATGGTATAGGCCGAAAAAAAGCTACAATTGAAATTTCAATTGCAGCTTTCTTTTCCTTTTTTTCTTCCTTTAAGGCGTTGACCCACCAGGGCTCGAACCTGGACTCTTTTGAACCAAAATCAAACGTGTTGCCAGTTACACCATGGGTCAATTGCTTATTGCGGTGCAAAAATAGTACTTTTTTGTAAACCACAAAACAAAGATGAAAATATTTTTAATATTTAGGCGTTTCCCGCAGTGGCAGCGGCTGCAGCCATGGCTTCCATTTCCTTATCGAAGTGAAACATTCCACCCTGAGAGCTGCCTGCTAACTCCAACTTATCGAGGACGGTACGTGCGCTAGCTTCTTCTTCCACCTGTTCCTGAATATACCATTGTAGGAAATTTGAAGTCAAATAATCTTTTTCATTCATACATACTTCAAAGAGATTATTGATAAGGCTAGTAACCATTTCTTCATGACTTAACACTCCTTTGAATACATCTTGAATAGAATCCCAGTTATTTTGTGGTTCTTCTAAAGCTTGTGTTTTGGCATGTGAACCTCTTTCGTTAAGATAATTCACTAACTTAACCATATGCATTCTTTCCTCATCGGCATGGGCATATAGATAAGCCGAACTGCCTGGGAATCCATTCATATCACACCAATTGGCCATCGCAAAATATAATCTTGAAGATTCCTCTTCTGCTTTAATTTGTGCATTAATGGCATCTGCTACTTTCTGATTCATATCTTTTTTTTTATTCTTCGTACATAAAAATTCTTGTCTTGCAAAAATAAGGAATTATACCAATGAATATCTGATTGTACGAGAAATATGTTCAATCTCTCATATGCAGAGAATTATTTTGGGTCACATTAAAAATTATGGGGAGCAATGGTTTTTAGCCTTTTCATAGTT
>NZ_JABKCA010000162.1 GCF_013166655.1 Lentimicrobium sp. L6 | reverse complement strand
AAATTTATAGATTTCTAACTATAACTTTGTCCGATTGTTTAAGGGGCCAAAACAATATCTTATCATGATCCAACTATTTCAACTAAATTAATTACATGGCAATATTGTGCTGTGAAGGCAGACTATAGTTTTCCTAAAATACAATATGAGATATTATCATCTCTTTTTATTCCTGAGGAGATACCAGCTTATCAAAGTATACAATATGAAGATATAGTATATGATTTAGTGTCAGAGGCCTTAAATATTACTGATAATAGTGAAGAGATTTTAAGTTCACGCTGGAGTAAATGGACGCCATCTGGTACTATTCAAGTTTTTGATGATATAGAGGATGATATGATTCCTATTATTGGAGTAAAAGTTAGAGCACGTAGGTGGTTTACTACAAAAAGTGGTAATACAGATAGTAATGGGAATTTTACAACAGGTCAGTTTAGAAGGGCCGTAAATTACAGTATAATTTGGAAAACTGGGCAGTTCATTATAAGAGATGGAGTAGCTTTTCAGGCCTATTATAATGGTCCCAAACAACGTAGTGAGTGGAACTTAAACATCAGTAATGGTTCTAATAAATCTCTTAGAATAGCAACAATTCATAGAGCAGCATATAGATATTTTTATAGAAATATTGATGGATTAAAACGACCTGAGATATGGACAAAACTACGTATTAGCTATTTAAATACAGGTGGTACTGGGATAAATTGGCTAACAAATTGGCAACATATGATTGGTGCTGGTGGAGTAATTCCCAATATCCATATTCATGGTAAAGACCCTGATGATTATAGTTTTTATCCAACCAATATACTGTTTAGTACAACTATTCATGAAATTGGGCATTCTTCTCATGTAACACTTATGAATAGTGCTGAATTGCAGTATATACAAGTTTCCAGGCAGATACAGGAAAGCTGGGCTAATACGCTTGAATGGTATATTACTAGGTTGGAATATGTTGATTTGGGGTTCCCAAACTATGATGCTTCAAATAATGGCTCTCCAACTGGAGATCATATGCAATGGTGGAGCTCAGTAAGTAGTGATAGGTATACACCACTTTTTATTGATTGCATAGATAATTACAACCAAGCTTTAAATGGTGGTGGTTTGCCAACAAATAGATGTCCTGATGGAGGTTGGTTTGATGGAGTAAATTGTAGAATTGGAACACCTCCTGCTGGAGAAACAGCTTTTATTTATGCGGATAAGTTTTGTTATACACCGGTAGGTTGTTGCGATTGCCCAGAGGAAGGTTCGTCATTTGATGGTTCAAATTGTGTTTTGCTTGATATACCTGATAGCTCAATTGGTTTTGTTTGGAATAATACATGGTATCTGAACCCGGCCGGCAATCCTAATTTCCCTTATGATCAAGTTTCAGGTTATTCTATAGCTTACTTGGAGTCTAATATTATTAAATACTCCTATGGCTTAACAAGTTTAAGAACAAAACTCAAAGCCCATAAGCCTTCAAATATGACTGATAAGCATATTGATGTTTATTTGAATTTTTTCTTTAATTTATAAATCTTTTGCCATGAAAAAATATATAACATTATTTATAATTATTATTGTATTAATTTTTAGCTCATGTCAAGATCCTGAATATTCTAGTACATACAATATAAGAAATAAATCAAATCAAATGATTACTATATATTTCTTTAATAGTAAAGTTGAGAGTATTGAATCAGTTGTGTTAAATGCAGGTGATATCAAAAAGGATACATATGGAAATAGGGGGGGGAACATGGGCGTTCCACCTAATTTTAGAGCCGATTCCTTGCATGTGGTTTTTAATGATACAGTATCCATAACTCATTTTTATAAAGCAACTAGTGAAGATGTAAATAGAAATATGTTTTTGTCTAGTTCTTGGATTAGTCAATTGTC
>NZ_JABKCA010000161.1 GCF_013166655.1 Lentimicrobium sp. L6 | reverse complement strand
ATATATGAAATATAATAGTAGCAAAAGTGCAAGATATCCTTTATATCAAAAAACTGATAGGACAGAAATACACCAGAAAGGAGGTATTCCAGCCACACCTTCCGGTACGGCTACCTTGTTACGACTTAACACCAGTTACTTGTTTTACCCTAGGTCGATCCTTACGGTGACGAACTTCAGGTACCCCAAGCTTCCATTGTTTGACGGGCGGTGTGTACAAGGCCCGGGAACGTATTCACCGCATCATGGCTGATATGCGATTACTAGCGAATCCAACTTCACGAAGTCGAGTTTCAGACTTCGATCCGAACTGAGATCGGCTTTGAAGATTTGCACACCCTCACGGGTTAGCTGCTCTCTGTACCGACCATTGTAGCACGTGTGTAGCCCTGGACGTAAGGGCCGTGCTGATTTGACGTCATCCCCACCTTCCTCACTACTTGCGTAGGCAGTTCCTTTAGAGTCCCCAGCATTACCTGATGGCAACTAAAGGTAGGGGTTGCGCTCGTTATGGGACTTAACCCGACACCTCACGGCACGAGCTGACGACAACCATGCAGCACCTTGTAAATAGTTCCGAAGAAAAGAAAGGTTTCCCCTTCATGCAATCTACATTTAAGCCCAGGTAAGGTTCCTCGCGTATCATCGAATTAAACCACATGCTCCTCCGCTTGTGCGGGCCCCCGTCAATTCCTTTGAGTTTCAACCTTGCGATCGTACTCCCCAGGTGGATTACTTATCACTTTCGCTTAGCCACCGACTGTGTATCGCCGACAACGAGTAATCATCGTTTACAGCGTGGACTACCAGGGTATCTAATCCTGTTCGCTACCCACGCTTTCGTTCCTGAGCGTCAGTTATAGTTTCGTAAGCTGCCTTCGCGATCGGTGTTCTGTATCATATCTAAGCATTTCACCGCTACATGATACATTCCGCCTACGCCAACTATACTCTAGCATACCAGTATCAATGGCAGTTTCTCGGTTGAGCCGAGAGATTTCACCACTGACTTAATACGCCGCCTGCGAACCCTTTAAACCCAATGAATCCGGATAACGCTTGCATCCTCCGTATTACCGCGGCTGCTGGCACGGAGTTAGCCGATGCTTATTCTTTAAGTACGTTCAGTCTGATACACGTATCAGAGTTTATTCCTTAATAAAAGCAGTTTACAACCCATAGGGCCGTCATCCTGCACGCGGCATGGCTGGTTCAGACTTGCGTCCATTGACCAATATTCCTCACTGCTGCCTCCCGTAGGAGTCTGGTCCGTGTCTCAGTACCAGTGTGGGGGATCATCCTCTCAGAACCCCTAGACATCGTAGTCTTGGTGAGCCGTTACCTCACCAACAAACTAATGTCACGCATGCCCATCTTCAACCGCCGGAGCTTTAAACCTTAAGTGATGCCACTTTAGATTACTATGGAGTATTAATCCCGATTTCTCGGGGCTATCCTCCAGTTAAAGGTAGATTGCATACGCGTTACTCACCCGTGCGCCGGTCGTCGCCTGTCCGAAAACATCGTTACCCCTCGACTTGCATGTGTTAAGCCTGCCGCTAGCGTTCATCCTGAGCCAGGATCAAACTCTTCGTTGTATAAAAAGTTTATTTGTCTATGTTTCCTGACTATCTTTGTTTATTGACGGAGTTGGAAATAAATTTCCAATTCCTGGATATCTTGCTTGCTACATTATATTTTCAATCTTGTTAAAGAACTTTCTTTTGTTTAAACCCCTTGTTAATTGGGAGTGCAAAGATACTCTATTTTTTAAAACTTCAAACTTTATTTGAAATATTTTTTAAAATTTTTAGAGAGCTTTTCGCCGCTAGTAAACTTAATCTTAAGTTTGTTTCGCTAAGCGGGTGCAAATATACAATGTTATTTGATTCGTGCAACATTTGTTTTAAAATAATTTATTTAATCCGAAAACTAATTTCAACTACCTGTAAAACAAGTATGTAAACACCAATATGTAAGGAACGTTGCTGTAATTGCGAGTGCAAAAGTACTGCTTTATTTCGCTTTTCCTAATGT
>NZ_JABKCA010000160.1 GCF_013166655.1 Lentimicrobium sp. L6 | reverse complement strand
AATTTTGAGCAACAAATTGAAAGAGCTTTTTGCTTAAGTTAACGCTAATGCCCCAGGGGGTGGTGGAAGAAAACAATAGGAATTTCAATGATAACTCCGAACTGATTTTTTCCACCCCTTGGGGTCGGGGAAAGAAAAAATCAATAATTAGATGTTTAACATTTTCTTTTTTACTCCCCTCCCGACTGCTTTCCACTCATCTCCAAAATCTCAATTTTCCAAAGCTTTACATTTTGAAGCATCTTTTCCTCAAAAGCCCAGGTTTTTCCAGAATAATGCTTCATAATTTCATTAATGGCATAATCTTTCTCTTCAAAAGTTGCTAATTCTTTCATATTGCCATAGCCAATCACACTTTTAAAAGCAGCGGTCCATTTACAGGCAATTACTGGGTCTGTAATAGTTTTTACATCTGCTTCAAATTCAAAGCATACATATTCGTTCTTCATAAGGAAATCTATTTTTCTTCCTCTTATAGCAGTATGAACGTAAATATGCTTCTCGTCGTAGCCAAATGATACTGGTGTTATATAGGGGATATTATTATCAGCATAGGCTATTCTACAAACCTCCGTACTTTTTATGATTTGGTCTATTTCTTCTCTGCTATTTATCTTTTTGTCGTCTCTTCTCATGTCTCAAAGATACTTTTTTCCATAAAAAAAGCGGGAATAAATCCCGCTTCCATATATTTTTAAATAGATGCTATAAATGAGCTATATCATCTGCATTTCCATCGGGATCGTTATTTACAGTTCCTGAGGTAGAGGGGTTTCCATTGGTCATTAATAAAACACCACAAACATGAGGTGTGGCCATTGAAGTACCGCTCATGGTTGTATATCCACCTCTTTTATAACAAGAATATACAGATACACCTGGAGCACATAAGTCTACAGGAGGATTTCCATAGTTGGAGAAATAGGCAAAGTCATCGTTGATATCCATGGCAGAAACGGTCCAAACATTTGTTCCATTTATTCTTCCTGGACTAGGCTGAGGTGAATTATAAGTATGTAATCCATCATTTCCAGCCGCTAGAGCAAAGAAGATACCATTTGAAGCAGCATTCACAACTGCATTATCCAATGCACTAGAAGCAGGATAACCAACACTCATATTGGCAACATCTCCTGCGCTTGCATTGGCACCAACATAATCAACACCGGCAATACAATCAGAAACTCCTCCATAACCTCTTCTGTCTAATATTCTAACAGCAACAACCGGTGCGCCAGCTGCAACCCCAATTACCCCAAAATTATTATCTATAGCAGCAATAGTTCCAGCACAATGAGTACCGTGTCCATGACCATCATCAGGATTGTTTTGACCGAATGCTACACTTCTGGCAACATCTACATTTAAATCTGGATGATCTAAATCGATTCCAGTATCTAATATCCATGCAGAATTGGAACCTGAATAAGTAGCACCTCCTCCAACTCTAGTGATTCCATAAGGAAGTGTCTGTGTAGTAGTACCTCCTCCTCCACCTGGATTTCCACCTGGTTTCTTTAATATCACATAATGATCTTGCTCCATGTAAATGACTCTTTCATCTTTTTCAATAAGACTTGCTTGTTCAGGGCTTAATTCTGCAGCAAAACCTCTAATGGCATGACTATAGGTTGCAGTAATACTTCCACTTTTCAATCCTGAAGCAGAAAGAATATCTTGAGCTATTAATTTGACTTCTTTTTGACCAACTTCATAAGACACTGTGCTTTTTAAATTTGCATCATCCATTACAATGATATACTTCCCCGGTATAACATCTCCATTGGAAATCCCCATTAGGTTTTCCGCTTCAATTGTTGCTTGTTTTACTTCCTTTATAGTTTCATCTTTTTCACAAGATACTACTACAAAAACCAAAGCCAACAATAGGCTTTTTACAATGATTTTTCTTGACATAAGTAATTGTTTTTAGGTTTAATTCGTTTAGATAATTCTAAAAATGCTATTTAGAATGACTCAAAATTAGCAAAATATACTGGATATACCGGCGTTATTGTGCCAGTCATACCGACGTTATTGTGCCAGTGTG
>NZ_JABKCA010000159.1 GCF_013166655.1 Lentimicrobium sp. L6 | reverse complement strand
CCATAAGCAAATGCTTAGCTCCACGGCTTAGGGCTGAAAACGATGCTTAATTGTTGGCACCAGTTATTATCGCAATCAAGCTTCATTAATTGCTGTTTCAATCTCATTTAAATTAAAGGGCTTTTTAAAGTATTTATGAATTAATCCATTATCAAGGGCTTTTCTTATTTCTTCTGTAATTTCAAATCCAGTCAGAATATAAAATCTTTTGTTAGGATATTTCGCCTTTGCTTTTTGTATAAACTCTATCCCATTCATATTGGGCATTTTCATATCGCTTATTATTACTTTTGTGTCAGGATTCTCATCTAATAATTTCAATCCATCTAAACCACTATAACCCGTTAATACATTATATTTTCCTGAAAAATTAATTTTAAATAATGTTGTATTAACTTCTTCATCGTCAACGTATATAATTTTTGTCTTTTCTTCCATAATCAAGTCGTTTTTGATAGTGATATTATTACTGTAGTTCCTTTGCCTAATTTCGATTTGAACGATAACTCTCCTTTATGCTCTTTAATAATGTTGTAGCATATTGACAAACCCAATCCGGTTCCTTTTCCTGGTTGTTTTGTCGTGAAAAATGGGTCTGTAATTTTCTTTAGATTTTCAGAACTTATACCTTCGCCATTATCCTTTACTGTAACTTCTATGTTGTCATGAGTTGTTTTGGTTCCAATAGTAATCTCCCCTTTTTGATGAATAGCTTGAACGGCATTGCTTAAAACATTAAGAAAAACTTGATGTAGTTTACCCGAATTACCAGTTATTAATATCTCAGAATCACAGTAGTCTTTCTTGACAGATATGCGATGTTTTGTCTGATTGTGTAACATTGTTAAACAATTATCTATTATCGAATGTATTTCACAATCCTCATTTAGCGATTTGCTATTTCGGCTAAAATAGTTTAGTCCAGTAACTATATTTGCTGCTCTGTCAACTCCTGTTTTTAAACTATCTATCAAAACGGATAGTGTTTCAGAATTGTCTTGATACGATTTTTGAGAGTGAATTTTATTTAAACCCACGTAAGCCCCCATAATATAGTTTAAGGGATTGTTAATTTCATGGGCAACACCTGCAGTAAGAATACCTAATGATGCCATTTTTTCAGATTGAATAAGTTGTGCTTGCGCTTCCTTTAGTTCATTTAATGTTGTTTTTAACGATTGGTTTTGTTTATTTATTATTTCGCTTTTATCATGCAACTCTTCATTTGTTGCCCTTAATTCCTCTATTGCTGCTTCAAGCTCTTCAGTTTTTTCTTTTACTAGAATCTCTAAGTGTTCTTGATGTATTTTTAATTGTAAATTTTGATATGCTTTATCAGAAAGTTCATTTGCAAAAATAAATAATGAGTTAACCACTTTTTTAAATTGCTCCAATGGCATTCTTGTTACCTTTTGCAATTCATTCTTAAACTCATTCTCATCTGCACCGATTTCTTTTGCATACTTTAATATTCTCTTTTCATCCGAGTCCTTATTTAGAACCTGACCAATGAGCCAATTTGCAATATGTTTACCATCAACGGAAATACTCGCACCCCCATCCCAAAGTCCACCACTTAAACATTTTTGATAGATAGGTCCTTCCTGATTTTGCCTACCAATGACAGCATCAGAATTATAGCAATTTGATAAACCTTTTTTTGTTTTTCGTATCAACAAGCATAAGCTGCAAAAGTTACTCGGTTTAGTAATAGGAGTTCCGTCAGGTTTGGTAATTACAGAGGCAACCCCTGTTGCATCAGAGAAAGAATCCTGAAAGCGTTGAATTGTTTCAATGTCAATAAGGTCTGTAAATTCAATATTTAAGAATTTTTCATTTAACATGATACAATATACTAAAATATTTCAAGTCTACGATACTGTGCATTCTTAATTGGTGCCAACGTGTGGCTATATAATTACGTGGCGGATTTCTCAGCCCTAATCTTTCTGCCAACGAATATACTAATTTATTTGCCATAATCTTAAAACTTCAGCCCTAAACCCGCCATGAAATATATAGCGTGTTGAACTAAACCTCCCCAAAGGGAGGTAGCTTTCGATTTAAATTCGTATT
>NZ_JABKCA010000158.1 GCF_013166655.1 Lentimicrobium sp. L6 | reverse complement strand
CATGCTGCATTTTTTCTCTAAAATGCTCAGTATATAACGGTGCGAAACTTCAGTTTAATAATAAACTTTTTTAAGGATTTTGGTATGTTCAAAGAAACTAATTAAGGTCTATTGATAGCGATTCTGAGATATTTCTCAGTCTTAATAGTATTTTTGAATGCCAAATACATTTCATATTGGATTGAAAAAAGAATCCTCAATCAGGAAATATAAGAAGGTTAAACTTGCATAAATATTCAATATTAAAATTTTGTTTTCTTCCTTCTTATTCAATCATCTTTCCATTAGGTTCGACAAGTAGATTAGTAAAGCCACATTTTATATTTTTACTCTTTTTAATTTTCAAGTATTATACAAACTCCTATTTAAGAGTAATATATGTATATTTACTGCTGATAAAGAAAAATTTATTAAACATCTATAAATATGGATTTCTTCTTAAGAGCCAAGCATTGGCAGATATTTACTCTTCTTATTATAATTCCTGTGAGTTTGCAAATATTTTTATTAGCAATTGATGATTTAGATCTTTTATTAGTCATATCACCTGCTTTTGTAATTCTATATATTGTAATTTTCTTTGGTTGGCTTTGGGCAGTTGGAACAAAACTTCATCATAAATTACCTGCAAAAAGAAGACCTAATTTAATGCTATTTAAAGTCATTCTTCTAGTTCCAATAATATACATACTTGGGATTTCAATATACCTGAGTATGGTTATAATGGGTTCAGTTCCTAGCGACAGTCCATCCTTATTTATAATGAATGATATCATCAGAGAAGTATTTCCACTGCATATGCTCTCCATGTTTTGCCTATTTTATACCTTTTGGAATAATGCCAAAACTATAAAATCAATAGAACTTCAGAGACCTGTTACTTTTAGTGATTTTTCAGAAGAATTTTTCCTTATGTGGTTCTTCCCTATTGGCATATGGGTTATTCAACCTAGAGTTAATAAAATGATGGAATAGAAAGCATTAACAAATCTAAAAAACAAATATGAAATAAGAATTAAAATACTATTTATCTTATCACCTTCTTAGCTAGGAATTAGATATGCTGACAAAAGAATCATTTATTTATTGCTTAGATCTAAAATAATAGCAGCCTCTGAATATGCCGATTTAATAAACACTTCCCTTACAAAAGACAAAAACGAATTAATAAAAGAAATATTTGTTGCTATTCATAATGAAATCAACCATCACTAATTGACGGAGTGACTCTTTGGGAATTACAAAAGATAATAGATTCAAGACCATTGCATAACACATGGATACTTTAAATGAGGGAAATTTTTATTTTTTTTCTATCATTTGCATTTCAAAGTGTTTATTACCCACGTTTTCCGAACATTTCCTCTTTAATTTTTACTATTGGACGCAACTATCCCAGGACTCCGATATAAATTGTAGCAAAGAGCCTCCATTAGGTTATGAGTATGCATTTTCTCCATCCCCCTATATTTAGTAGTGCCTCCTAAGAACCATCTTTTTATTCCTCAGAAAGTGCGTTCAACTTTAAATCTTGTTTTACCTATTAGTTTATTAAATCTCTTCTCCCATTTTGTAAGTGGCTTATCTTTTTTGCCTTTTTCAATATGTGATTTTTCAAACCTCGCTTTTTTTTACAGAGCTTCATTTTTCTTAGATTGGTAGCCTTTGTCTGCTTTTAAAGGGATGTCACTTGGTAAAACTGCTGAATCTAGAACATCTTCTAAATTTGCTATTTCATTTGTACTTACTGTTGTTGTTACAACTCCCAGAACAAGCCCTTCTTCATCTGTAACATCATGTTTCTTATATCCAAAATGAAACTTGCCTCGTTTTTTTTACCACGTACCATCCCTATCTACACTTGATGCATATTTCTTCTTGGTCTTGATTTCTTCATCTGAATGGTCTTCTGTTACTTCTTGGCTTGTTTTTCCTTTTAGTCATAAAGGAGTATCGGTTACACTCGTATCTACAATGGCTCCTTTTTTAATAATTATATGGTGTTTCTCTAATTGTGAATTTATTAGTTTAAACAACTTTTCAAAAGTGCCTTTTTTTTGTTAACTCCGTTCTGAATCTACCAAGAATATTTACTAAAGATAATTTTGGCAATCGCAAAATCAGGCTTGCCATTTGGTAAGGGTTATGTATTTTATCTTAACACAATTCTATATTATTTTATAGGGTTACCCATTTAGTTCACAAATAGTTGTATATGAGTATATT
>NZ_JABKCA010000157.1 GCF_013166655.1 Lentimicrobium sp. L6 | reverse complement strand
ACAATTTTAATATATCGCTGATTAACTAATAGGTTATCAAACTGATAGGATAAGTGAACAATTGAGCACCTCAAATTAATTATTATTTCATGAATAAACTGTGATCAAAGGGCTTAAGTAATATTATTTTATCCACAGCTTTTAAACAATAACAGAAGGTGAACAAATCATGATAAAAGAAAGTATTATTCAAAATTTTGTAGCAGAATTTCTAGGAATTTCCCGTAATTTGCAGTTAAATTATAAACTATGATTAAAACATACCGATTACACATCATCCTTTTGTTAATGATTTTCGTGAGTTCTTTCACAGCATCTGGCCAAATTATTAATGAAAGCTTTGAAACTTGGCCCCCTGCCGATTGGACCATTTCTCCTAATTCTGGCACTGGCGCTTGGGTTCAGAATAATGGAATATATAACACTGATGATGGAAATGCGGGTCCAGGATTTGTTTTTGATGGAGAACAAGCAGCTATGTTTAGTAATTATGATTTTATCCCCAATATAGAAGGCTCTATAACCACTCCTAGCTTCGATTTAAGCTCTCTGATAACTCCATATCTAACATTCCAATGGTGGAATAATGACGCCCCATTAGAACCTTCACTATTGAAGATTTCAACATCCATTGATGGAGTGATATTTGTTGAAATTGATGTGATAGAAGCAACTGGCAGTGGCGATAATTTTGTTGAATACCATAAAGTTTTAGATCCTGACGTGGTCAAAATTCAAATTACAGCTGTCAGTGATTTTGGTTTTAAAAACACCTATGTGGATGCTTTTATCATCGATGAAGCTCCTGATTGTATTAAACCAAATGACTTGAGTTTAGTATATACTGACGGAAACTCAGCCACTATCGATTGGACCAATGGTGGAATAGAGGAGTCTTGGTTTATTGAGTATGGTGAATCTGGATTTAACTTAGGAGAAGGAACAAGCTTAAGTACCGATTCTCATCCCTATGAAATAATGGATCTAGAAGCCAATACTAGCTATGATGTTTATGTTAAAGCCAATTGTGGTGAAAATGAGTCAGATTGGGAAGGCCCACTTTCATTTTCAACAGATTGTGATGTCATTATACCAATTGATTGGGAAGAAGGCTTCGAAAATGGAAATCTGGGATGCTTCTCTGTTCAGCAATCTAACGAAGAAGATACTTGGTACTATACCCCCGCAGCTGGATTCATTGAACCACATTCGGGCGAAGGACATGCTCGAATTGGGTATAATGTAAACCCTCAAGATGAGTATTTAATCTCTCCTGTATTTAATTTAGCATACACTGGGTTTCCACAATTAAGCTTCTGGTGGGCCCTTTCTTATAACTACTCTGTGGCTCCTAATGATAATTACGACTTGATTGTAGAAGTAACTACCAACGGGGGGCTTACTTGGACTCCAATTTGGGACGAAACCATGGTGGGCGAATTTGAAAATTGGGTTTATTATGAAGCTTTCATTGATATATCTGCCTATTCTGATGAAGATAGCTTTCAGTTTGCTTTTCATTATATAGGAGCTGATGGTGCTGCGGCTTATATTGATGATATTATTTTAACAACTGAAGTTGGGATAACGGAGAATAAGTCTTCTGATAATGTTCGGTTATTTCCAAATCCTGCCAATGACTTCGTGCAAATTTCTTCTGCTGAAAGCTTAAATAGAATTAATTTATATAACCTGATGGGACAGAAAATATACACACTAAATGTTTCAGACCAATCTCAGGTGCAATTAAATACGGCACTATTTGAAAATGGAATTTACATTTTAGAAATTGAATCTTCCACAAGTATTGAATCTAAAAGGCTGAGTATTCAACACTAAAAGATATAAATATCTTATCAAGAATATATACAGACAATTAAGTACCGATATACCCCTTTGAGTATTGGTACTTAATTTTTTTCGCCTATACAAATCTAGTTAACAAACATTCATTCAAGCTTTTAAACCTTTTCATATTTTTATTTTTCAATCAAAATAAAAGATATATTTGCCTACTTTTAACACTAACATATAAAAGCTATGAAGTTAAAAGTTCTTATTGTTTTCATCCTTATTTCTTCTTGAATGAGCCTTTCGGCGAAAATATTCAGTTGCACTAAGACCTTGGGAAGAACAGAAACCATCCGACCACAACTGTAGAAATGTTCAATCCAGACAAATATGGTAATACCTTCTTTATCGACATGGCCTACAACAGCGGTGGGGTAAAAAGATATTCACACGCAAAGAAAATGAAAAGGGAAATCGCAAAGTTAGCGAAGGGATAAAGCTGAACACAGATGAGACGGATTGAACAGATTCTCGCGGATAGCTTTGAATAAAACAAATGGAAAAATGCATGAGGGAATCAATAATTCGCCAGCTCGCCAGCTCTCTTT
>NZ_JABKCA010000156.1 GCF_013166655.1 Lentimicrobium sp. L6 | reverse complement strand
TAAGTAAATGCTTAGCTCCACGGCTTAGGGCTGAAAACGATGCTTAATTGTTGTGTGCTGCCTTTTATTCATTCGGTTCAATATGAATTAGTACGTGTCCTAAATTCGGTATTTCTTCTCGTAAATAGTCCTTTAATTTATGTGCAATCTCGTGCCCTGATTTTACTGTTATTTCACTATTCACAATTGCGTGTAAATCAACGTGAAATTTCATTCCTGATTTTCGGATAAAACATTTTTCCGTGTCCAAAACACCTTTAACTTCTATTGATTTTTCTCTAATTTCAAGTATTAGGTCGTCATAAAGTTGTTCGTCCATAACTTCTCCTAATGCTGGTCTTAATATTAAATAACTATTATACAAGATGAAAGCAGAAGCAAATAAGGCTGCCCAATCATCAGCAGTTTCATAACCTTTTCCGAATATTATTGCTATTGAAATTCCGATAAATGCCATTATGGAAGTAATAGCATCACTTCGATGATGCCAAGCATCTGCTTTAAGTGAAGAACTTTTGGTTTGTTTACTTTTTCTAATCACTATTTGAAAAGAGATTTCTTTCCAAACTATTATTAGTCCCAAAACAATCAAAGTCCAAGATTTCGGAATTTTATGAGGTGTTTGGATGTTTTGGATACTTTCATATGCAATTATTGTAGCAGAAACCACAAGAAAAGCAACAACTCCAAATGTAATTAATGGTTCAATTTTTCCGTGTCCATACGGATGGTTTTCGTCCGCTGGACGTTTTGCATATTTAAAACCTAATAAAACTAAAAATGAAGCGAAAATATCAGTTGTTGATTCAATCGCATCTGCAATTAAGGCGTAAGAATTTCCAAAGACTCCCGCAAGTCCTTTTATCAAAGCTAAAGCAGCATTTCCAATTATACTGAAATAAGTTGTTCGTATTGCTGTTTGTTCGTTATTCAATTTTCGGTCTAATTCTTCTCGAATGTCAGATAATCAGTACCACCGTTTCCACCACTAACGTCTATAAGTTCAATTTTTGTGGATGATTGAGAAATGAAATCCCAATCATCGTTTAAATCTTCAAAATCATTAGTCAGATTAAAATTGATGTTGAAGTCTAAATCATCTTGACTATCATCATTACTATTACTGTCGGTTATACTCCAAGTTCCGTCAAAATTATTAGTTCCATTATTTGCGTTTAAAACTCCTGAACTGTTGAAGGTAAAATTATAACCTAGGAAATGATTTGTTTCGTCTGTTCCTGAGTCAATAAATTTAGTTATTCGCCAAGTGCCACTTTGAACATTACTTTGTACCGTAGTTTGGGTATTATTAGTTGGATTATCATCATCCTTACTACAAGAGACAACAAATACCAAACTAAGTATTCCTAGTACAATTGATGTTAATTTTATCACTTTCATATTATTTATCTTTTGTGGGACAAGTTTTAATTCCAAACGGTGCATAAAGCGGACAAAAGCTAATCACACTTGTTAAAACGAATACTCCTGCAAGTACCAATAAAATGATGCCTAAAGTACCTGATATTGTTCCTGTAAAATAAAGAACACCAACTATTGCAGCGATTACAACTCTTATAATTCTGTCTGCTGAACCCATATTTTTTTTCATAATGAATAATTTTTTAATTATTGTAAGATTACATGACAAAGGTAAATAGTCGTTTACAGCTATGCAGTGACTGCAGTCACTACTCTTAAATAATTCTTATTTTTCCTGATTTTTGTTCAACTTTTCCCTCTGTTTCAAGCTTTTTTAAAACTCTAGTAACAACTTCACGAACAGTCCCTAATTCATTCGCTATTTGGGAATGACTCATACTAACAGAATTGCTATGACTTAATTCAGTTTTCTTTTTCAAATGGTCGAATAGTCTTTTATCCATTTTATCCAATAACAAGCTACCTATTGTGTCTAAAAGCTCCGAATATCTTAGATTAAACTGATTGTAGAAAAGTTCGTTGAAGTCCTGATGTTCTTTTAGCCAAGTTGGTAATAAATGAACAGGTAATAAAAGTACTGTTGAATCTTCTTCTGTTGTTGCAAATACTTTACTTGGTGTATTTTTTAAAGCGGCATAAAAAGACATTACGCAGCTTTGGGCAGATTCGATATAGTAGAGTAGTAATTCTTTCTCATCAAATCTTGAATACACTTTTATCAGGCCACTAACAACAATCGGTAAAACTTTGACATACTGCTGTTCTCTTAAAATTTCAGTTCCTTTTGGGAATTGCTTTATGCTTGATTCTTGCAGTATTTGTTCAACCAAATCAGGTTTAAGAAAAGATAATATTCTTCTGTCAAATTCCATTTTACGTCTTTTTTTTGGTTGCACACAACGTTCCGTGTATGGTGTCGTAGCATCCCGCAGGGTGCTATGCACTATACACATTGTTGAACTAAACCTCCCCAAAGGGAGGTAGCTTTCGATTTAAATTCGTAT
>NZ_JABKCA010000155.1 GCF_013166655.1 Lentimicrobium sp. L6 | reverse complement strand
CGAATTTAAATCGAAAGCTACCTCCCTTTGGGGAGGTTTAGTTCAACAATGTATATACAAAATAGGCGGGATAGTAGTAAATTCAACGGTTGTAGCACGCTTCAACTTTATAACGGTTTGATAAGTTTAAGGCCCGAAATCGCCTACTTTGCATATACTCAACGTTAGCTACCATACAAATGAAATCAAAAGAACTTACAATTGGAAAAGTAATTGACAGTCTTGAAAAAGAAATTTTCACTTCTGTTGATGAAAAATCAAAATTTAAAAAAAATTGTCAAGAAAGAGAAAAAGGCCTGAAACAGGCTATAAACATTTGCATGAATCAAGTAGTAGAATTGGCAGAAGCACCTGGATTAGATTCATTAACTAACAGACAAAAGATTAAATCCGATATATGCTTAGAGAACCTCTCCAAATACGCAGACGAATTAATTGCTGAACTAGACAAAGAAAAAATTGAAACACATTGTCATGAACTTGAAAATAAGGCAGGAAAATCCCTTGGATTCTTTAATCAGCCATTTTATTTAGATTTAATTTTCTTGATAACAAACTCTTTTCATATTGCGATTTCCACAAATATATTATGGGCACCTGACGTAACTGTTGCACAAGCTGTCGAGATATCAAAAGGAAAATTAAACTTAAATGAACTAGGCAAACATTTACCAGTCGTTCTAAAACGCATAAAGAAAGATGTTCTGCCATATTTGAAAAAGTCAAGCTTGCTTTCAGAATTTCATCCAAACATAACCGAAGCTGTAGAATGTTACAAGAAAAAACTTAATAGAGGATGTAGTTTAATAACGATGACTAGTATAGAAGGAATAGTGAGAAAATTAGCTACTTTTTTGGCTAGCCCACATGAACTAGGTTCAGATTTCAAAGAAGAGAAATACAATTCTCTTAATCAATTGTTACGCGATGTAAACTGGAAAAAAGATTTGGAAATTGAATCAACCCAATTGTCATTGATTTTAGGAGAAAGTAGAACAAAAAAAGAGCGTCAACAACATTACTTAAATGATGATATTATCAATGTTGATTTGAATACTAGGTTAGATTTTTTGAAAGGTAGATTTAAAGATGATAGAGATTTAATTTTACATGGATCTCAGCAAAACTATAACCAAGATTGGAATTTGTATTTAAACTTTTCTGCTCTTTATGAAACTATCAATGTTTGCAAAATATATGAAAGTAAGTACGGTAGCTAACAAAAAACATATTGCATTTGGAAATTAGAGTAATAAATGACGAAATTAGCAATAAATAAAATGAGGAGTAGTTTGGAAAGAAAAGGTTTCAAAAATCCAAACGCACCATGTTCCAAACGTTAGCCACCATATAAACAAATACAAATGAGAGTTTTATTATTCACTATAAGCTTGATTTTAATTATCAAAGGATTTAGTCAGGATTTAGTTCCAAATAAATCTATTTTCGATAAAGAAATAGAATTGAGTATTGAATACCTAAATACAACGATGAGCCAATCTGAGGGCTTAGAATTAGAAATTGACACCAATGAGTATTTGTCATATAAAGCTTTTGTAAAGCCTCAGGAGAATGATAATTATGCAGTATCTTTAACTGAGTTTATTCCAAAAATGGAATTTTCAAATTTCGAATCATTAAATGCATTGTATTATGACTTTATAAAAGAACAACAATACGATTTTGAATGTGATTTTAGAATGTCAAATCCAAAAATAGATAACCTTGATTATATTTCTGAATTGTCAGAAAAATATAAACCTAAAATTGACAAAGCAAAAACAGATTTACACATAAATCCATCAAATAATATGGTTTATTATAAAGATGTTTCAATTCCAAAAGAAAATCTTGAAATTATTAATAAGTGTATTATTCTGCTGAGTCCAATCTTTGAAGGATATACAATAAATTTGACAAAAGGATATGACTATCCTCATGAAGTCCATTTATCGCATTTAAATATCTCATTAAACGATACCTTATTCTATAAAACCAAATCATTATCAAATGAAATTCAACAAATAGAGATTTGTGTTCATTCTGATTCAGATGAAATTAAAAAAGTTTTAATAGATGATTCTGATTCCGAAAATACAGAAGCCAGTATTGAAAAACTGGAAATATTTAATAGCATCAAATACAATATTGATAAGACAAGTGGAAAAATAATAAGAATTAGTATTAAATCTGGCATGAATTCATCATCAGAGGGATATGAGATGAATCTTGAATACCGAATTAAATACGGTGGCTAACACAAAACATAGTGCAATTGGAAAACAGAGTAATAAATGACGATATTAGCTATAAATAAAACAAGGAGTAGATTGGAAAATAAAGGTTTCAAAAATCCAATCGCACCATGTTCAACACGTTGTAGTGCATTTACCACAGATGGAAACTAGTGAGAATAATAGAAAGTATGCGGCATATCTTGCCAGACAATTTTACTCGGGAAAGAAACCGATACGATTGATTGAAGATGAATTTCCTTATGACCAAACAGATAAAGATTTAAACAGACTTCTTCACTTAATTAAGCGGACTCCAAAAAGGAAAGGACTTTTTAAAGTAAGCGCAGATAAATATGAAAAATATGTCATTGAAGTTTACAATCTCATAGAGAAGTTTGAGCATTTTGGATAGGCTGACTCATGTTGTGCCACCTATACCGATGTAACTGTGCCACT
>NZ_JABKCA010000154.1 GCF_013166655.1 Lentimicrobium sp. L6 | reverse complement strand
CATTAGAACTATATACTTGTGCTTCTTGTTCAACGAGTTCATTAGTTGCGGTAGCCTTAAGATGTAGTATGAAGCGCTCCTCTGAATCTTCCATATTCCAATCGAAGTTATACGCTCCTGTACTTAAATCGTGAAAAATGTTGAGTTTGGTGTCTTCTAATTCAGCACTTGCAATGCCATCAGTATCTAAAACTCCTATAGAATATTTACCATTTGCTGTATTTTGAAATCCTAATTGAACAATTTCGGTTTCTGGACGAATATCAATAGATAACTTATCAATATTTGATAGTGAATAGATTTGAGATAAGTTTTCTGTATTGCTTAGAATTTTATAAGCGTCTTTATCCATTTCAAATTCATCTGAGCTCTCTTCTTTAAAGGCAATGACTAGTTTGTCTTTATATCCATTAGATTGTGTATAAACTATTATACCATTTTCAATAGTTTGTATAGCTTTCTCAAAACCATCAGCTCCATCATGAGTTCTCATAGAGTTTGTTAAAGTAAATGTTCCAGAACTACTAGGTAATACAAAGAAACCTTGACATGGTGCAGCATATCTGGGGGCTAAACCAAATCCTCCAGTAGCAGGATAAGCTTCATAAGCTGTTCCATTCCATGTATATTTGGCACCATAACCACTCACTAAATCCCAATCAATAGAAGAAGGGTAGGGGTTTCCTACTGCATTGGCTTTATTAAAACTTCCTCCTGAACCTGAGGTGGTAAGGCTAATGATTTGATCTCCATCGTTAGGATCTCCAGTAAAGCTATAGGAAGCTTTAGCATGAGTTCCAAAGAAGCCATAGGCTTTCACAGGTGTGAGTGTAGTATTTTCATCATCTATTTGCTCCCATAGTCCTGTAGATTCGTTCCAGTTTTGTAAATAATCTCCAAAGAAGAGATTAGCTGTGGTATTATTATTTGGGGCGGATATTAAATGCCATTTACTATCATTTGTTAAGGTTTTGTTTAGGGTAAAAGTTCCATTAATAAACTCGTTTCCTTGTGCAATAAATGAAGCTCCATCATTTAAAGTAAAACTAGCACCTGTTTCAAGGAAGAAGAGGTTGCAATCGAAAGCCGTACTTACTATTGGATCACTTCCTGAAAAAGCATATACACCAACATTATCTACAATATCATTTTCAGGGTCTGAAGGCGCTATACCACGACTCCAGTTTGCATTTGTAGATTCAGAATTAGAACTAGTATTGAGCCATGTATTAAAAGCTGTTGATACTACGGATGTAATATTAGCAGGAGCTCCATCGTAATTTGCTGAGGCTATATTGTTAGCTACATTACCATTATCCAAATTATAATACATAACCAGACCATCCTCATTTCCAATTAAAGTTTTGTTCATGTTTTCGCGTATTTCAGCCTCGCTACGTACATCAGTCCAAATACGAACTTCATCAAGTTGTCCATTCAAAACTTCTGAAGGGCCATGGTAAGCTCCTAATAATCCATTATAGACAATTGTAGGTAAGTTTACATTTGCAGAAGTTCTTTGATTAGATAATACTCCATCCACGTAGGTTTTAAATCCATTGGTGGTATTTTTCTCCCAAGTACAAGCAATATGATGCCAGTTTCCATCTTCCAAAACCGCGTCAGAACCGATAAGTACTCCATTCGCTGACCCTCCATCTGTGGAAATTATAAATTTCGGATTAGAACCTCCCCAACCAGCTACTACGTAGTCACTTCCATAGCTTACATCGAAACCTTGAAACCGAACTGCAGATTGCAAAACACTACCTTTAAACCAATATTCTATACTAATGGCAGTTCCTCCTGAAAAATTGTTATGATAAGGATCGTTGCCTAAGCTTACCCAACTTATTGATCCATTAAAGCTATAGCAGTTTTTTGGGCCAAAAAAGGCAGAAGAAGTTTTCCATTCATTTCCTGACATATTATTTAAAACTCCGTTATAACTATTCCCAGAATAATCTAATGTTGTAGTTCCGCTAGTTTCATTGAATTTATAATAGGCAACTAATCCTTCCTCTGATCCAGATAATTCTCGATACATATATTCTCTGATTTCATTCTGAGTTCTAACATCGTTCCAAATTTGGAACTCATCTAACTGACCTGGAATTACCTCCCATAAAGCAGTAAATTTACCACCAATACTAACTGAGCCAATAGAGAAGTCAGAAGGCCCTCCTGTATCATCCAAAATTCCATTTATGTAAATTTTTGAATTAGTTACATCGGCGCATATTGCAATATGTGTCCAAACACCAAGTTCAATAGAGGAGGAAAGTAAATTATCTCCCGAGAGAAATGAGCTTTCGGTGGTTATTTGTGTAGTTCCTGAATGGAATATGATTTCATCATCATTCCAACTCTCAGACATAATTCGTGCATTTGTAGAAGGAGTTGAATTTAGTTTTATCCAAAATGAAAATGTTCCTTGAGTTAAACTTCCTCCTAGACTTGAAACTTGAACATAATCATTTGAACCATCAAATTCAAGGGCATTATTTTGGGCATTTGCAAATTGAGATGGTATGATTAAAAAAATAATCACAAAGTAGAATAGATTTTTCATAGGTGCTTTGGTTTTGAGAAATTAATATCAATAATTGATTCTTTGCACTAAGATAAGGATTATTTTGTTGAATTTCAATATTTTATTTGCTGTCAAAATATAATCCTTTATTAGTTTGTTGGT
>NZ_JABKCA010000153.1 GCF_013166655.1 Lentimicrobium sp. L6 | reverse complement strand
TTCAAAATAGCTTTTGATTTGTTTAAACAAGATGTGTATAAAGAGTAGTTCCCCACGGGGAGCAAAAAAATCAGATTCCAGCTTTAAAAATCAAATTACTTTAGAATATCGACTTCTCAATCTAATAGTTTTGTTGAATCTTTTTCCTGACTCCCCTTGGGGTTGGGGCAATCAGGGAAAATCAAGTATACTATTTCTAACTGATTAGTAACAAAAAAGCAAACATCTATATTTTTACTTTGCGTTAGCGTCATTTTAACTTCGCGCTCTTTACATGGAACCTTATCAGCAAAATTGATTTGTCTTAGAGCCTTCGAGCCTTAGTGGCCCAATTCGCCCATAATTAGGATTAATTGAAAACCTCAATAAAAAATATTTCATCATCTTTGTAATGCATCTCCAAAACAATCGTCATATCATTGTCCAAAGGCAAAATCAGAATTAGAAAAATGCAAAAAGACCAATTTAAAAAACAAGTACTCGTCCATAAGGACCAAATGTACCGACTGGCGCTGCGCATTTTACAAAATGAGGAGGATGCTAAAGACATTGTTCAGGATAGCTTTTTAAAGCTCTGGAACAGAAGAAAAGTTCTTGGAAATATCAAAAGTATCAAAAGCTTTTCCTTAACGATGGTTAGAAATGGCTGTATCGATAATATTCGAAAACACAAGCCTGAAACCAATAAGGAAGAACAGGTTTTAGCTCGTTCAGACCATCAGAACCCTGAGAAACAATTGGTGGTGAACGACGAGTTACAAAGGGTAAGACAGATTATTTCTAATTTGAATCCTCAGCAAAGAGAGGTGATTCAACTCAGGGAGATGGATGGATTAGATTATGACGAAATCAGTGAGATAACAGGCTTAAGTACTAATAATTTGAGAGTCATCATCAGTAGAGCCCGAAAAGAAATCAAAGTGCAATTGATGAAACAAATGGATTTCCAAATGACAAAAATAGGATAATGATGAAAACAGAAAACATAAAACAGCTATTACAGAAGTATTTTGAAGGAGAAACCAATCTTTTGGAAGAAAAGCAGCTGCGTCATTATTTTTTATATGAAGACATAGCTCCGGAATTGGCCCAATACAAAATACTATTTACTGTTTTTGAGGAGGATAAAAACATCATTGCAGAGCTAGAAGAGGAAGACTTGCTTCCAGAAACTACAATGAGAAAAATAGATTGGAAGAGTTGGACAAGCTGGTCGGCAGCGGCAGTTATTTTATTAGTCCTAGGCTTTTCTTGGTTTTATAGCCAAACGAGCATTCAAAATAATACTTTGAGTCCAAAAGAGATTCAGATAGCCCAAAAGTATCTGAGCATAGGATTAGAATCCATGGATAAAGGATATGAAGCCAGTAGCAAGTTCAGCGAAAAGGCTGCTATCATAGGTACACAAACTCAAGAAATAGGAAAGATGGAGCAAGTCTATCAAAAGAATATTGAGAAAATAAATCATGTGAATCATATAGATCAATCACTCGAAAAGCTGCAGAATATTTCGAGCATGAAGAAAAGCAAATTAAAATTAGTAATGTAAAAAACCATAAAAATGAAAAAGTTAGTTTTATTATTAGCCATGGGAATATTAGGTATTTCCACATTGATGGCCCAATCGGCCACCGACAAAATATTCGATAAGTATAATGGAATGGAGGGATTCACCGTTGTGACCATCAACCAAGCCATGTTCGAGATGATATCTAAAATGGATACCACCGACGATGGAAAAGAAATGGTAGAAATGGCCCGCTCTATCGAGAGCATCAGAATCCTTGCCATGGATACCATCATGGGAGATGTAAATCTTTATACCGAGGTGATGGATGTTTTACCCAAGAAAAACTTCAAAGAACTGATGTCCGTAAAAGAAAAAGACATGGATATTAAATTTATGATTCAAGAAAAAGATGGAAAAGTAAGAGAGCTCTTAATGGTTATAGGAGGTTCGAAAGACGATAATGCCATCATCAGCATCACTGGCGATATCAACCTAGCCAAAATGGGTTCTATGGCCAAAACTTTGAACATCAAAGGAATGGAAAACTTAGAGAAATTAGGCGACAAGCACGATAATTAATTCTGGTTTCCAATAGAAAAACAGGCTGTACTTTTTAAAGTATGGCCTTTTTTGTGTTTGACAAATTCGTATTAACCTCAGGTTATTATAATAACGATGGAATACAATTATATCTAAGCAGTTTATACTTTGTTTAATAGTTAGATTCCTTTTGCGATCTTGGCATATTTTGTCTTTGCGAGTTCTTTGCGTGAAATGAGAAATAAGTATTTAGAGTGTCTAGAGTACTTAGAGTTCAAAGTTCGACCTTTCAAAGTTTAAAGTTTGTATTTTCTTGATAGAATTGCATTCTGTTGGTGTATCTAAAGAATAAGGCTTCAAGATCATGGAGCTTGATTGCATAATATCTCAAGCTATTAAAATAACGATGGAATACAATTCTATCTAAGCAGTTTATACTTTATTTAATAGTTAGATTCCTTTTGCGATCTTGGCATATTTTGTCTTTGCACTTTCTTTGAGTGTAATGATGAGGCTTAAGATGTTGAAGGATTCAAAGGTTTTGAGAAGTTTCACCATGCAGTTGTTTGTTTTGCAGAGTAGTCTAGGTCCAGTTGATTAGTTTTATAGCTTAATAATCTTTTGAGTTTTTATCAGCTCCTTATCTGATTTAATCCTCATAAAATAGACTCCTTTCTCAAGGTGGGAGATATCTATGTGGATATACCGGCGTTATTGTGCCAGTCATACCGACGTTATTGTGCCAGTGTGA
>NZ_JABKCA010000152.1 GCF_013166655.1 Lentimicrobium sp. L6 | reverse complement strand
TCATGCTGCATTTTTTCTCTAAAATGCTCAGTATATAACGGTGCGAAACTTCAGTCTATTAATAAAGGCAAAGGGCTAAATTACATCATCACAGCCATCATATATAAATGAACATATATGATTACTATATTATAACTATGAAAAAAATAATAAATAAAATTTTCCATCATCCATTAATGAGTATCATTATTGGGAGCATAATAATTGTGCCCCTTACAATTGTACTAAAGGACTATGTAACCAAGCCATTACTTGCTTTTATTTTTTCTGAAGATGATTCAATTAAGGTGGCTATTCAGCACATAGTTTCAATCATAATTGGAAAAAACGCTGAAGTTGACCACCCTTGGCCGATTTAAAATGACCACCCCAGGCCGGACTAAAGTGACCATGCTCGCCGGACCAAACTGACCAGGTCGCGCCGGACCAAACTGACCACCCTAAAAAAGAACTTTCATTACCCGTTGTCGGATCCTATTTTCGAGCTTTTTAACAAACCAAAGAAGCAAGGAAATGGCTAATAACCCAATCGACATGAGTAAAGTAAGAAAAGTATTAATAATGCACTTCCAAGGGAAGTCTAAGAGTTTCATTAGTAAATATTTACACACATCACGTAATACTGTAAGGAAATACATCAATCTCTGCCATTTACTTGGCCTAGATGAAGAGTATATAGGTCAAAAAAGCGATCTTGAGCTAGAAGCTATCTTTGTAAAAGACAATGAGATAAAGATAGATAAGAAGCTGCAAGAAACTTATTCTTTCTTTCCATATATGGAGAAAGAATTAAAAAGACCTGGAGTAACCAGAGCCTTAATTTGGGAAGAGTATCACCAAAAGCATCCAGATGGTTTCCGCTTATCCCAGTTTAAATTGTATTTTAATCGTTGGAGTAAGAAAGTCAATCCTGTCATGCGAATGGATCATAAGGCAGGTGACAAAATGTATATTGATTATGCTGGCAAAAAGCTTCAAATAGTTGATAAACAAACTGGGGAAATTAAAGATGTTGAATTTTATGTAGCCATCTTGGGAGCTAGTCAGTACACTTATGCTGAGGCATCAATGACTCAAAGAAAAGAAGATTTTATCAGGAGTACAGAAAATGCTCTACTCTTTTACAAAGGTGTTCCTGCTGCTATTGTTCCCGATAATCTTAAGTCAGCGGTTACTAAAAGCAATCGTTACGAACCTCAGATAAATAAAGACTTTAATGATTTTGCAGAACACTACGGAACTACCATACTAGCTGCTAGAGCATATAGACCAAAAGATAAGGCTTTAGCAGAAGGAGCTGTAAAAATCCTTTATCGCCGCATTTACAGCAATCTGCGTGAACAAACCTTCTTTTGTCTTAAACAGCTTAATAGAGCTATCTGGGAGCTATTGGAGAAGCATAACAATATGAAGCTTACAGGAAGGCCTCATTCTCGATTAGAGCTTTTCAAAGAGCTTGAGGAAAAGGAACTTGCTCCTTTATCTGTAGAGCGTTTTGAGATTAAAGAAGTAGAGCAGGGAACAGTCATAAAGAATGCGCATATCATGCTAAAAAAGGACAAGCATTACTACAGTGTCCCTTACCAATACATCCAAAAGAAAGTCAAACTAATCTACACTTCAGATCGTGTTGAAATTTATCACAAATACAATCGCATTGCACTTCATAGCAGGAATTACAGGCCTCACAGCTACACTACAAAGGCGGAGCATTTACCCAGTACTCACCAGTTCCTTAGTGACTGGCATCCTCAAAAATTTATCAACTGGGGAAACAATATTGATCCAGCCGTTGCTAAATTTATCACTTTCCTTTTAGAGCAAAAACAGCACCCTGAACAGTCTTATAAAAGCTGCTTAGGCGTGCTCACTATGGAAAAGAAAGTAGGTCGAGAACGATTGATTAATGCTTGCAAACGTGCCTTAGATTATGGGGTTTACAACTATAAAGCTATCGACAATATTCTCAAAAGAAACCTAGACTTATATACTGACATCCAAGATCAAGAATCTACTCTTCCCAATCATAATAACATTCGTGGGGAAGAATATTATCAATAATTAAAAAAAACAATTACAATGAATGAGATTACACTCACACGCATGAAGCAAATGAAGCTTTATGGAATGCATGGCGCCTTTAAAACCGCCATAGAAACAGGTAAAACGGACGACTATTCACAAGATCAGTTCGTGTCTATGCTAACTGATGCAGAATGGGATGACAAAAACAATCGAAGAATCACACGTGCCATTAAAAACGCACGCTTCCATTACAAAGCAACCATCGAAGACATTGTTTATGAGGAAGCTAGGAATATTGATCGTACAAAGCTCTTAAGACTTGCTGAGTGCGACTTTATTACCCGTAGTGAAAACATACTAATCACGGGAAGTACTGGAGCAGGGAAAAGCTACATGGCCACAGCTTTGGGTTATCAAGCATGTATGCAGAGTTTTAAGGTAAGCTATTATAACACTACGAAGCTCTTTGCTAAACTCAAAATAGCAAAAGCAGACGGTTCTTACCTTCGAGAGTTAGCGAAAATACAACGGCAGCACTTAATCATATTAGATGACTTTGGTTTACAGCCACTAGACAGTCAAAATAGAATCACTTTGCTGGAAATAATTGAAGATCGAAATAACACTGGTTCTGTTATAGTTACCTCGCAAGTCCCTGTAAAATCTTGGTATGAAATCATTGGTGAACGCACGGTTGCAGATGCTATTTTAGATCGTTTAATCCATAAGGCACATCGATTAGAACTGGCTGGAGAATCAATGCGAAGAAAACGGAGTAGAATAAATCAAGAAAATCAGTAAATTTGTTTCATTAATGACAACGAAATGAAGTTCTTTTTTTGGTAAAATTAAGGGGGTGGTCAATTTGATCGGCGAAGGGTGGTCACTTTAGTCCGGCCTGGGGTGGTCAATTTGACCGGCGTGTCCACTCATCTCATAGAATACAATTGAAAGGAGAATCTCTAAGAAAAAACAAATTA
>NZ_JABKCA010000151.1 GCF_013166655.1 Lentimicrobium sp. L6 | reverse complement strand
TTCCATTGAAAGGACTTTTGAGATCGTGGGCTATGATAGAGAAAAATTTGTCTTTTTCGGCGTTGATATTTGAAAGTTCTTTGTTTTTCTGAATTATTTCGGCTTCCGTTTTTTTTCTTTCCTCAATATTCCTGGTTACACCAAGAATTTCGATATCACCTGAAGGGTTGAAGCTGAATTGTGTTGATACTTCAATCCAGATAATCTCTCCATTTTTACAATACTGTTGCAGTTCATTAATATAATAATCCGTTACTTCGGGATGTGCAATAAAAGTATTTACATTTTTGGTTATCGTGTCCTTTACTATTAAAACCGAATCAGGCGTTAGCGAATCTTCTATACTTTCATTCATAGCTTCACTTGCAGTTACACCTCTTAATTGAAATACCGATGGGCTGATATAAGTAAATTTACCGGTATTTGCATTCAGAACCCAAATTACATCTACCATATTTTCGGTAAGCAAACGGTATTTTTTCTCACTTTCGCGCAATGCATCCTCCGCCAGCTTGCGCTCGGTGATGTCGCGTTCGACATACAAAACACCAGTTGGAATATTGCTGGCATCGAGAAGAATATTGGCATTGACTTCAGAATAAAATGTACTTCCATCTTTTCGTACCATCAGATATTCGCTAGCTCCTGTCAAAGTGCCATTGAACAACTCATTTATCAAATAAATCGCTTTTTCATGATAATCAGGATGAAGAAATTCCATGATATTTCTGCCTAACAGCTCATCTGTTGCGTCATAACCCCACATAGAACCACTTTTCTCCGTTACAAACTGTATTGTTCCATCCAGTGCAGCAATGGCAATACCATCGGGTGAAGTTTCAATAATTTTTCGAAATCGATATTCGCTTTTTTGTAGCGCTTCCTCCGCCTGCTTGCGCGCGGTGATATCTCTAGTAATGTTCATCAATGCAGGCTGGTTCTGATAATTTATCAGAATGACTTTTACCTCAGTATGTCTGTCATTTCCGGCTTTATCCCTGATAATTGTTTCGAAATCAACACTGCCTTTCGTTTGAAGAGATTCTATCCTTTGAAGCATAATATTTTCCAGAACTGGCACCTCCAATTCTTCGAGTTTCATCAGCAGTAATTCTTCTCTGGTATAACCAAACATCTCGCAAGCTGCTTTATTAAATTCAATGAAGTGGGATGGTTTTCCATCAGTATTGAGACTCATAAGAGAAATACTGTCCTTGTTTGAATCGAAAAGCATCTGGTACTTTTGTTCATTTGCTTCCGCCTCTTCTTTGGCAATAAGTAATTCTTCCTCCGCCTGCTTGCGCTCGGTGATGTCGTGAATGATCGAAAAGAGCATTTTTTCATTATTTATTTCCATTGGTGTTGAATGGACTTCGACTGTGCGAATTTGACCATTCTTCAATTTATGGGGGAAGGTGAAATAATTTAGATGTTGATTTCGTGCATTTTGTATCTCCTTTGCTACCTCATCATTTGATAATTGGTTTATTTCCTGGATACGCAGATCGCATAGCTGTTGATGAGAATATCCGTAAAATAACTGAGCCGCAGAGTTCGCATTAGTAATCGCACCGCTTTCCGGATCGATTAAAAGCATAATTGCAGCGTGATCATTAAACATTTTACGGAATTGTTCTTCGCTTTCCCGAATTTTCTCCTCCGCCTGCTTGCGCTCGGTGATGTCACGCGAAATGCCCTGCAAGCCAATGGGGACTCCATTTTCGTCGCGTACGAAGCTAACATGAATTTCCATCGGAACCATGCTGCCGTCTTTCCTGCATTCTTTAATTTCGATGGTGCGGCTGCGGTTTTTGTCCACTGCCGGGTCTTTTTCCTTTTCGAGTTCTTCATGCAAAAGGGAATGTATTTTTTGCAGGGTTTCGGGCGAATATCGTTCTTCAATGCTCAGATGCAGGTATTGGTCGGCAGAAAAACCTAAAATCCTTTCCACCGATGGGCTGATGTAGGTGAAGTTTAGTTGCAGGTCGATTTCCCAAACAAAGTCGGTCATGTTGTCGGTGATTGTTTTGAGCCTTGCTTGTTCATTTATCACTTTTCTTTCCTCATCTATCCGGCTCAATAACATGCCTGTAAGGTCGGCATAAGTTTCGAGGGTTTCCCGGTTTTGCAATTGGCTGCCGCGTTTAAAAAATAGGACAAAATCGCCAAGCATGGTGTTTTCGCTTGTGGTTTTTACCACGGCAACCTGCCCGATGTTAAAGGTTTTGCTTAACAGAGTAATGATTTTTTCGGGAATTGTGGTTCCGGTTAAATCAGTAAGCTGCTGAAAAATCGTAGTTTTTTGCTTATCGATTTTTTTCTGCCGCTCGGGGTCGTACACCCACTTTTTGCCACGGGGGTCGAAGCCGAGCAAGGAAATGCCTTTTTCGATATGTTTATTCATACCCGAAAAAGCGATGGTTGAAAAATCGCGTCCTTTTTCATCGAACTTGTTCAGCACGGCATAGGTAGCGCCGGATATTTCCCGGGCTTTGTCGGCCACGTATTGCATGTCGATGGTTTGTGCTGTGAAATTATTAAATGTGGCAGCAATATCTGAAAGAGACTTTTGTGCTGAGATATCAGTAAAAACGGTTGAGAAATAGTATTTTTGGTTTGAATAGGCATGCACCTTGTACCAACTGCCCATTGGTTTTGAATATTGTTCAAACTCGCTTTCACCACCATCAAGGGCGATATCCCCGTAATATTGCACCCAGTCGAAATTGCCTTCGCGGATACCGGGCAGTACTTCACACACGGTTTTGCCAATTATTTCTTTGGCTTTTAGTCCGGTGATGCGTTCAAAGGCAGGGTTGACTTCCAAAAATTCATAATCGGTGGGTTTTCCCTGTTCATCAACTATAATCTTATGGTACGCAAAGCCGAAAGGGCTTTTCATAAGAATTGATTTGTAGTTTTTGTCGTCCATATCTTTATTTTTTTATGCTACTCTTGTTATTAGTTGCAGTTGTATTTTTTTAGCATTGGCTATAACGTTTCGCAGTTATGGAGCGTGCCCATTTCTACGAATACTCTTTGATTATTGCTCAAATTTAATAATAGGGTTACCCATTTAAGTCTCGTGTAATTTAATCGAAGCGTAAGCAAT
>NZ_JABKCA010000150.1 GCF_013166655.1 Lentimicrobium sp. L6 | reverse complement strand
ACAAAATAATATACTCATATACAACTATTTGTGAACTAAATGGGTAACCCTATTAATTTATTTCCTTACTCCTTGGTTATGAAGCATTAACACAACTCAATTTAAAAAATTAAATATAATTAAATATGATACAGCTAAAGAATAAAATAATTTAAAAGCATTGGCTTTAGAGTTTTCAATCTGATTCTTTCTAATGATAATCATGGTTTCAATTCCTACTAGTTCCTTGGGAAGATTCAAATTCTTTAAATCCTGTATTTATTGCTGTTCTCCTCTTGATATTCCGATGGTCTTGCTCCACCATATTATTCAAATACTGGCATTGTCGCCATCTAATTTCCTTGAAATTCCGTTTATTAAATGTCCTTATACCTTCCTTGTTTGCTCCACTTTTATCGATATTAATAAGCCTTGGTTTTCCATTATTACCAATGGCTTTATTCAAGAATTTCTGAGCTGTTCCCTTCATCCTTCTCTTTTTAATAGGAAATCTATGGTATCCCCATACTTATCTACAGCTCTATATAAATAGCGGTCCTTACCTCCTACCTTGATATAGGTTTCATCCATCCCCAAAATCATTGGCCTTCCGTTTCTTTCGATGCATAATTGCTTCAATCAAAGGACTGAACTTAAAAAACCCATCTGTGAATAGTAGAGTGATCTGCCTTGATTCCTCTTGTTGAAAGTAATTCTTCAACATCCCTATAGCTTAATGTGAATCTTAATTTATAATAAACTGCTTGAAAGATGATATTTCTGGGATATCGGTGGTGCTTAAACATCAATTATAGTTTTGTTGGTGGGTAAAAGTAGAAATTATTTAACATTGAGTAATTAATGCTACAGAACCCAGTAATATCATTAAAAGATATATCCACATATGCCAATAGATTAATATCAGTTTCATCATAATAATCATTAAACACTGTATCAAGTATTACATCTTTCGTCCAATAACTATGATATAAAAAATCCATTTTTTCACAAGTGGTTTTATTAAATGAGGAGAAATTAGGCTCTTTTCAGCTGCAGGATTTTGATTGCATGGGAGAATTGGTCAAGGAGCAAAAAACCATGATGAAAGAAGGCGCTGTGGTGATTGATGTCCCTGCTTCAGGGTTGGTGAAGTTTATAAAATAGTTTTCAGGGATACTGATGACTCTAAATTAAATACTTTCACAGATCAATAAGAAACCATTCTATCCAAGTCATCAGTGTTCTAAGAAAACAATAAAACAAAAAGATCAAGCTAATCCGCCTTTATAAATCTGCCCCTATATTCATTTTGACCTCCGCTAACTTTGATTTGATATAAACCATTATTCAAATCATAAATATTCAACCAGTTTTGTTCCAGTTTATGTTCTAAAACTAACCTTCCAGACAGATCGTATACTTGCACTATTAGATTTTGATTATCAGAAAAATCCTCATTAAAATAAATCAAGTTACTGGCAGGATTTGGAAAAATAGTTGCATTTTCAGATTCTTGAAATTCTTGGATAGTAGTAGGTATCTGCCCATTAAATCGTGCAATATTATTCTTTGGGTCATCCTGACTTCCTGCATACTGAAAATCACCACCCAAATATAAGTCTCCATTATAAGCGCACATAGCAAAGCCTATCCACTGTGTGGAATTGGAGTTGAAAAAGCTTAAATCCAACCACCTATAAGTATCTTCAGTTTCTTTTAGTACAGAGCAGGCAGAGATATTATTTGGGCCTTCTTCATAATAAAAAACACCCGATACAAATAGCTCATCATCATAAATCATGAGATCTTGAATATCCCAAAGATTAACATCAATGTTCATTTGGTAAATGGACCAGTTTGAACCATCATATTTTTGCAAAGTGGTATAAAATGGATCAAAGAAAATACCACCAGCATATAAGTCATTATTGTAGACCAATAATTTATAAACCTTATCATATAATCCGTTAGAAAACATGTTTAAAGACTCCCAGTTTGAACCATTAAACCGGGCTACATTTTTAACTGCATTTCCATCCACCTCATCAAATAATCCACCTGCTATTAATTGATCATTATATATCTCCAAAGTATATATTTGGCCTTGATTTCCACTGTGGGTATACGCTCCAGGCAAATCCGTCCATGTTGCACCATTAAATTTAGAAACTCTGGATACACCTTCCGAACCAATAATACTATGATTGGTGATATAGAGCTCATTATTAAAAACCAACATATCATAAATTTCACCTCCCCAACTTACAGGATCATAATCAATTACTGGACTCCAAGCAGAACCTGTCCATCGTGCTATTCCTTCATATTCCTGTGTATAATTTGGATCGCTGAAAAACCAACCAGAAGCATACAACCATCCTCCATAAATTTCAAAATCAAGGACTTCACCAGCAAATCCATTACCCATTGGATGCCATTGTGAACCATCCCAGCGGGCAACACAAGCTGCTTCTTGTCCCCCAGCTTCTGTAAAATAGCCACCAACAATTAAATCACCTTCATATTCAATCATGGCTTTTATAGATCCATTAGTTCCACCTCCAACAGCATCCCAGTCTTGCGCAAATCCATTAAAAATCAGTAATTGCACTACAATAAAAAGTAGAGTTTTTTTCATCATCATTTGTTTTAAAATTGAACTCCAAATATATTTTGAGAGGAATAATTTAGCAATAAGACATATGGCGTATTCTTTGCAGTAACAAGCTTAGACTAAATCATTATTTTTACAAAAATTCATTCTAATAAACTTATGAAAAGATTAACAGGAATAGGCGGCATATTTTTCAAGACTAAAGACCCAAAAAAAACAAAAGATTGGTATCAAAAACTTTTAGGTCTGGAAAAAGATGAATATGGAACTAGTTTTGAATAGCAATAAGCAGAGGAGCCTAAAATAAAAGGCTATACGGCTTGGATGGAAAAAACGCTGACCTAGACCACCCTTAGCCGAATTTAACAGACCACCCAAAGCCAGAGCAAGCTGACCATGTTCGCCAGAGCAATGTGACCACCCTAAAAAAGAACACTCACCAACTCTGCTTAATCCTGTATTTGAGTTGCTATAGGAGTTAGGCGACAAATAAACAGATTAATTTGAATAACTAATTGATAATGTAATGAT
>NZ_JABKCA010000149.1 GCF_013166655.1 Lentimicrobium sp. L6 | reverse complement strand
TTTTAGCGAGCAAAGATAGTGCTTTGAGCTTATTCTAGTTGTGAAAAAGAATAAAAAAATAGGGGTATAAAAAAAGCAAGTTCAAAAAAATTGAACTTGCTATTATAAAGGAGTGGCGACGACTTACTCTCCCACCATTGGCAGTACCATCAGCGCTAGCGGTCTTAACTTCTCTGTTCGGAAAGGGAAGAGGTGTACCCCGCTGCCATAATCACCACAATATCTTGATATTAGTACTTGTACTAATACAATGACGTAGTAAAGAAAGATGAATTTCAAAAATATTGTAAACATAATGAGCTTAATAGATTAAAAGCTACGGGTAATTAGTACTGCTCAGCTTTGATGTTACCACCTTTACACTTGCAGCCTATCAACGTCATAGTCTCTAACGACCCTTAAAAGAAGTCTCATCTTGAGGCGAGTTTCGTGCTTAGATGCTTTCAGCACTTATCTCAACCAAACGTAGCTACCCTGCGGTGCGGCTGGCGCCACAACAGGTAAACCAGAGGTTTGTCCAACACGGTCCTCTCGTACTAGAGTCAGGTCCTCTCAAACTTCTAACGCCCACAATAGATAGGGACCGAACTGTCTCGCGACGTTCTGAACCCAGCTCGCGTGCCATTTTAATGGGCGAACAGCCCAACCCTTGGGACCTTCTCCAGCCCCAGGATATGACGAGCCGACATCGAGGTGCCAAACCACTCCGTCGATGTGAGCTCTTGGGAGTGATCAGCCTGTTATCCCCGGAGTACCTTTTATCCTTTGAGCGATGGCCCTTCCATACGGAACCACCGGATCACTATATCCTACTTTCGTACCTGGTCGACTTGTAAGTCTCACAGTCAAGCACCCTTTTGCTATTGCACTCTACGTATGGTTACCAATCATACTGAGGGTACCTTTGAAAGCCTCCGTTACTCTTTTGGAGGCGACCACCCCAGTCAAACTACCCACCAAACATTTTCCCCGCATGCGGGTTAGGCTTCAAATAAATCAAGGCCGGTATTTCAAGGATGACTCCACCAGACCTAGCGGCCCAGCTTCACAGTCTCCCGGCTATCCTACACATGATTTATCCAAAGTCAATGTTAAGCTGTAGTGAAGGTTCACGGGGTCTTTCCGTCCCATTGCGGGTAAACGGCATCTTCACCGTTACTACAATTTCACCGAGCTCATGGCTGAGACAGCGCCCAGATCGTTACACCATTCGTGCAGGTCGGAACTTACCCGACAAGGAATTTCGCTACCTTAGGACCGTTATAGTTACGGCCGCCGTTTACCGGGGCTTCATTTCAGTGCTTCTTCTCCGAAGAGAATAACACCACCACTTAACCTTCCGGCACCGGGCAGGTGTCAGGCCTTATACGTCATCTTACGATTTTGCAAAGCCATGTGTTTTTGCTAAACAGTCGCCTGGGCCATTTCTCTGCGCCCTACCGAAGTAGGGACCCCTTCTCCCGAAGTTACGGGGTTAATTTGCCTAGTTCCTTAGCCATGAATCACTCGAGCACCTTTGGATTCTCTCCTCGACCACCTGTGTCGGTTTATGGTACGGGCACCTATAATCTGAAGCTTAGAGACTTTTCTTGGAAGTATGATTAGCTCCACTATCCACTTGTCCGAAGACTCGTGGTACTATCAACCTTCAGCATGGTGTGCGGATTTGCCTACACTCCATATACCTACAGTTTTCAACGTACTATTCCGTCAGTACGCGGGAATTTCACTACTCCGTCCTCTCATCGCAATTAAAGGTGGTATCAGAATATTAACTGATTGTCCATCGACTACCCCTTTCGGGTTCGCCTTAGGTCCCGACTAACCCTGATCCGATTAGCGTTGATCAGGAAACCTTAGTCTTTCGGTGTGCGGGTTTCTCGCCCGCATTATCGTTACTTATGCCTACATTTGCTTTTCTAGCCGCTCCACAATAGCTTGCCGCTACTGCTTCAATGCAACTAGAATGCTCCCCTACCAATTGAATAAATTCAATTCCATAGCTTCGGTAGTGTGTTTATGCCCGATTATCATCCATGCCCTATCGCTCGACTAGTGAGCTGTTACGCACTCTTTAAATGAATGGCTGCTTCCAAGCCAACATCCTAGCTGTCAAAGCAATTGGACCTCGTTAGTACAACTTAACACACATTTGGGGACCTTAGCTGATGGTCCGGGTTCTTTCCCTCTCGGCATTGGACCTTAGCACCCAACGCCTCACTCCCGTGAAACATGTTATAGCATTCGGAGTTTGTCAGGGTTTGGTAGGCGGTGAAGCCCCCTAGCCCAATCAGTAGCTCTACCTCTATAACACTTTAACACGAGGCTGTACCTAAATACATTTCGGGGAGTACGAGCTATCTCTCAGTTTGATTAGCCTTTCACCCCTACCCACAACTCATCCAAAGACTTTTCAACGTCAACTGGTTCGGTCCTCCAAAATGTGTTACCATTTCTTCAACCTGGTCATGGGTAGATCACTGAGTTTCGCGTCTACCCCCTCTAACTCTGTCGCCCTATTCAGACTTGCTTTCGCTTCGACTACTCACGTTTACGTGATTAATCTTGCTAGAGAGGAGTAACTCGTAGGCTCATTATGCAAAAGGCACGCCGTCACAACACAAGGTTGCTCCGACCGCTTGTAGGCGCACGGTTTCAGGTACTATTTCACTCCCCTGTTCGGGGTACTTTTCACCTTTCCCTCACGGTACTTGTTCACTATCGGTCTCTCAGGAGTATTTAGTCTTAGCAGATGGTGCTGCTGGATTCAGACAGGATTTCACCGGTCCCGCCCTACTCAGGATACTGCTAGGTGTATTGAACATTTCGCCTACGGGACTTTCACCCTTTATAGTCACCCTTTCCAGAGGTGTTCGGCTATATTCGTTACTACCACATCGCAGTCCTACAACCCCGGTTTTGCCTTAACAAAACTGGTTTGGACTAATCCCCGTTCGCTCGCCACTACTTGGGGAATCATTATTATTTTCTCTTCCTACGGTTACTAAGATGTTTCAGTTCACCGCGTTCGCCCCCTGTAAACAGGGTAATACATCTTCAATGTACTGGGTTGCCCCATTCGGAAATCTCCGGATAATAGATTATTTGCATCTACCCGAAGCTTATCGCAGCTTATCACGTCCTTCATCGCCTCTGAGAGCCAAGGCATCCGCCATGCGCCCTTAATTACTTTCTTATCTATTGCCAAGTTGATTTGCAAATAAATTTGCTCGTCGCATCGGCGCTCGTTATTTTTATTCTATTTTATCAATGTCATCTTTCAATACGTCAAAGAACTCTTTGTAAATGCTTAATGCATTTAGAAGTGGAGG
>NZ_JABKCA010000148.1 GCF_013166655.1 Lentimicrobium sp. L6 | reverse complement strand
AAATATTACGATTAACAACTGAATTTCAGATAGTTAAAAACCGAACTCAGGTTTTCAGGTATAGAAGCTTATGCACCTTCTGGTGGAAGCTACTACCAAACAGTAAAAATGGACCCTGTTCCTGAATCTGCTGATTGGGCATATTTTGGTGAAGTAGCCTATGGTGATAAATCTGGTGATGCAGGATTTACAAGAATCGACTTAAGTCAATTCCGCGACCCACATATCTCATTATTGATAAATAGTGGAAGTGGTGTAGCTAGAATTATGTTTGAAGTTTATGAAAGCGAGAAATTTGCGAACCACGTAGATGCTATCAATACCAATGGCGAATGGCAATGGGTTTCTATACCTATTGGTCCTGGAACTGAATTCCAAAATTGGGGTGCCAATGGTTGGGATGGTGACGATAATGATGGTGTTCTTGACTATTCTATCATTAGATATATCCAAATAGGAATGGGAACTGGTGATGTTGGTGCAGGAAACAGATGGGAAATCAATATGGATAATTTCCAAATTACTGATGGCCCTGTGAGCTCTCCTAATAATACTACTGAAACTTTATTTACATTCTTCGATTTTGAAGATGGCAACGATCCGTTTGTACATGGTGACTGGCAATCAATGGTAACTAGTACAAGTGCAATCAATGGTGGTGGTTTAGCAGCTCCACAAGGTTCTAATTATTTACAAGTTTCTGCCGAAGTTGTTGAAGAAGGCTGGAACTGGTGGGGAAATCTTGAGATGTATGATCTCACTATTGACCTTACTGAAGTAGGAACTCCTTATATTAGTTTCTGGGTAAATAACGAAGGCCGTGAAGTTACTTTTGAAGCCGAAGTAGGCGACTATAATGGTGGTAAATGGGGAACCAATTGGAGTATTCCTGCTTATGATGGATGGCAAATCTATACACTCAATGTAAATACCGCTGCTTGGGGTAATTGGGGTGCAGATACCGATGAGCCAGACTTCTCAGGACTTACTCACATCAAATTAGGATTTAACTCTAATAATCAACCTGTTGGTCCTTATGACTTATTCGTTGACAATTTGATACTTACTGATGGACCTTACTTTCAGAAGTAAATAATACGAAGAGAAGCTGCTCGAACAAAAAGGTTTGGGCAGCTTCTTTTTTAATAAACAGATCAAGATGAAACATAAATCCATAATTCTGCTCTTACTTTTACTTCCTTTTTTGGCTTATACCCAAAGCATTATTCTCGATGATTTTTCTGGTGTTGCATTAAAAGAAAACTGGTATGCAGAAGGAACTACTTTTACTTTAGGTCTCGAAAATGAATCCATGAAGATTGATTATTTGAGAAATGAAAACAGCTGGGAATGGGATCAGTTTCATTTTAATATGGACGAAAGTATAGCATTAAGAAGTTATACCATTCATCTGAAAATAAAAGTAGATATCGCTACTCAATTGACGGTAAAGCCAGTTTATGATAATGGTAGCGACGATTGGATTCAAATACAATTGCAAGAAAGTACCAACTGGCAAGAGATTGCCTTTGAGGTTTTAAGCGAGGAAACTCGTCAACTCACCACCCTGTTTTTCTATTTCGATGCCGGTAGCACAGCAAATGCTCAAGGCCTGTTTTTTATGGATGATTTATTATTAGAGACCTCCTCTAAAGTATCATTAAACAAAGCTGTAATTTCAGCAAATACCTATCATGACCAAGCGGAGGAGGGCAGCCAAGAAGGCCAATTCCTTTCAGGTTCAAAAGAAATTTATGCTTCAGCCATTTTTGAAGCACAAGAAGTTTTAGACCATACTGAAGCCTCCCAAGAGCAAATAGATTTAGGATTACTACAATTAAATGAAGCCACAAGAATAATGGAATTGGCTTGCATTAGAGATGCTGTAGTTAGTTCAGAAACTTTGATTCTTGCCAATGTTGATGCCACTCGAGAAACCAGAAATCTATACTATAATCTACAACAACTTTCTAGTCATCATTTGCTTTTTGGCCATCACGATGTCACAGCCTATGGGGTTAACTGGACTGGTGAAGCCAATAGATCTGATGTAAAAGATGTATGTGGTTCTTATCCTGCAGTTGCCTCTTGGGATTTTATGGGAATAGCCGCAGGAAATAATGCTTCTGAAGATAAGAGCAGAGTAGAGTTCTTCCATAACCAAGGAGGAATCAATACCTTTTGCTGGCATTATGATAATCCCTTTGGTGGAGATTTTTATTGGGAGAATAATCCTTATCCCGATTCTAATGTGGTGACTTCATTAATGCCCGGAGGATTCAATCACGAATCTTTTGTGTCCAGTTTAGATAAAATTGCCCAGTTTTGTAAAACTATAAAAGGAAGTAGAGGAGAGTCTATCCCTATTATCTTCCGACCTTGGCATGAGCATAATGGCGATTGGTTTTGGTGGGGAGAGTCCCATTGTTCCATTCAAGAATACAAAGAGCTTTGGCAATACACCGTTGATTATCTGATTGAAGAAAAACAAGTAAATAATCTACTTTTCTCCTATTCTCCAGATGTTTTTATCAATAAAGCCAAATACCTACAACGCTATCCTGGCGATGAGTATATCGATATTTTGGGTTTCGATGATTATCAAGATGTGAAAAATGAAAGCACCTTAGATAAATTCCAGGAGCAACTGATTTATGTGGTGGAAATGGCAGAAGAGAGAAATAAAATTGCAGCTCTAACAGAAACAGGTTTGGAGAGAATTACCAAGGATAACTGGTTCACTACCTTTTTGGAGGAGCCCATTATTAGCGATGAGGTGAGTAAGAAAATAGCCTATGCCGTAGTATGGAGAAATGCCAGCACTTCCCATTTTTATGCACCCTATCCTGGGCATAGCAGTGTCCCCGATTTTCAGGATTTCTATGCCAGCGATTTCAGCATGTTTATGGACCAACTCCCAGAATTATTCAACGAATTACAAAAAGATTATAATGACATAGAAGAATTAGAGAATGTTTCCTCCATTATAAAAGCCTATCCTAATCCTGTAGGCGATCAGCTTCATCTTTATGCCGAAGAGGAGGTGCATTATCAAATATTCAATAGTATGGGAGTGCAGGTAGATGAAGGAGATTTAGAAAGAAATTTAGAACATATCGTTCCATATCCCCATAAAAATGGAATGTATATACTAGTTGTAACTAGCTATAATAAGGTATTAACCTCATTAAAAATAGTTAAACACTGATTTGATTAATTGATTGACAATGTTAGAAAAGATATCATAAGATGATTTTTGTATTTGTAACATTGGTTAAAGGAGCTCTTTTAGGGCTCCTTTTTTGTGACGTATAGGCTAAGCAAAGGGATCAAAGCCTTGAGGCACGAAAGGATTGAGGCCCTGGAGTTTGAAAGAAATTAATTACCTTTACAGAAATCACTTCAAATGCCATCAAAAAAG
>NZ_JABKCA010000147.1 GCF_013166655.1 Lentimicrobium sp. L6 | reverse complement strand
ACCCCTGTTACCAGGATGAAAACCTGGCGTCCTAACCCCTAGACGAACGGACCATGTAAAAGAACTAATCAACATTTTCATACTTTAGAAGTACGCTTTTGTCAAATTGCGAGTGCAAAAATACAATTATTTTTAAATTCAAGAATACTTAAGTGCATTTTTTTTGCTTTTTTTTCAAAAAAAATGAAAACTTCATGTTTTTTTGAAATTAAATTTCTTAAGACACTAAATATCAGGTAGATACGATTCTCTCCTTGTTTGGACTGAATATCAATTGATGTTTTTTATAAATGGTTTTTAGTTTTTCCACATCAAAAGATTGTATAGCTAAATCAATGTCTTTTATAAGTGTCACTAAACCAGTATCTTGGTGATTTTTGTTAATGCTTTCCATTTGAATGGTCATGGCTTCCCAGTCATCTAATATCATAAAACCGTGGAAGCCGGAGCATTTATTTTGTAGTTCTTCTAATAACTGAGGAGGGAAATCAAAAGGATTTGATCTTTTAATATTAGTATTCTCATTTACTTCAATTAATTCTGGTTCGTATTTAAGTGTTTCGAGAATAGGGAAGCTCATCATAAACACAAGAGTTTTGTCTTTTACAGTTATTTCGCAATTTCCACCAATTTGTGTTAGAAGTTCACAGAGTAATAAATAATTCAAAGGATCGGATTGTAGCCTCTTAATAGATTTGCTTTTTGAGATATAAAGCTCCACATTTATTAAATCCTCAAACTGTCGATTGCTAAGAATACAATCCTCAAATACACTTTCAGTTTTTAAACAATCTTCATCAGTGTAGAGCTTCATTTTTATGCTTGGAGTGTTTTGGTGTTTGGTTAAAAAAGAAAAATGCTCTTCAAAAGCAAACCTAAAGTCTGGATTACTGATTCTATCACTCACGTGTCCATTTCCGAGTATTTCCAAGTGAATATCCTCCTCAAGGGACTTTTCGACTCTCAGTTTATTATTCAACTCCAGAAGAAAATCACTCAACAGGTATTTGCCCGTGGCCTGATCATTATCGTTAAGAGTGAGTAATTGTAAAGCAGCTATTTTCTGAACTTGCTCATAAAACTTTTGTGAATTGGATTTTATCTTATCAATCAATTGAGCATCATCCTCATGTATATTGTTGGATTCACTTAATATATCAGAAAATCCAATGATGGGGTTTAAAATATTGATTAAATCATGTTTCAACCATAAAAAGGAAAGAGCTACTGAGTTTTCACTAGGACTAATCAAATAGGAATGAATAGTTTCACTTTCTTTAATCATATTTATATGGTAAATAATACCATTCCAATGAAAAACAGGAACTTTGAGAATGCTATTAATAGACTTAGAAAAGGTTATTTGATCTTCTTTGAATATATCTTTGTTCCTTAAGAACAGATTTTTAAAAGCATCGTTATATTCAAACGCCTCATTATCAGCTGAAATATCGATGCTTATAACTGGTATGGTGAAGGCCTTATAATTAAATGTCATTAGTTATATTTATGGATTAATAGGGTAATTTCCCTCAAAGATAATTTATTTTTCAGTTCAGCCATTCTTTTCTGAATTAATTCATAGAGCTTGTGAGTTCTGGTGACCTCTCTATTCTAAAACAATACTCTAGAAACGAGCTCATAAACTTCTAGATTCTAACTTTTAGCTATAATCTGATAGATTTAAAAGTTTATTATTAACTTTTAAATCTATCTTTGCCTCGTATAAAAAATCCATAAAACAAATATATGTCATTCAATTCTTTAGGTTTATCATGGTCTTTGCTTGATGCACTAGAAAAAAATAATTTCACAGAATCTTATCCAATACAAGAACAGGCTATTCCGGCAATACTGAAAGGGAATGACATTCTTGGCATCGCGAAAACAGGCTCAGGGAAAACAATGGCTTATGTTCTTCCATTATTGATGAATGTGGATGCCACCAAGTCGAAGAATAGACATATCGAGACCCTAGTTCTCGTTCCAACTCGTGAATTGGCAGTGCAAGTGCGAGAGGTTTTTGAGCAATTTAAAATTACATTAAAGGAAAGAATCAAAACATTAGCAGTTTTTGGAGGGGTTGCCATCAATCCTCAAATGAAGGCCATGCAAAATGTGGATATTCTTATTGCAACTCCGGGTCGTTTACTTGAATTGGTGGATAATAATGCGCTTTGTCTTGCCGATGTGGATACCTTGGTTTTAGATGAAGCAGATAAAATGCTGAATCTTGGATTTCAAGAAGAAATGAAGAAAATACTAAGGATGTTGCCTCTTGATAGACAAAATCTGTTGTTTTCAGCCACTTTGAGTGACGATGTGAGTAGCTTTCAGAAAGGTTTATTGAAGCAACCTTTAGTGATCAAATTGGTGGAAGATATTCATGATGTGGGTTTGATTGACCAAACGGCTTATATAGTTCCTACTGAAAAGAAAGGGCCGCTACTTCGTCAATTAATTAAAAGCAAAGACATGCATCAGGTGCTCATTTTTGCTTCTTCTGCCTATCAAGCTGAACATATTGCTGATAAACTAAGAAGAAATGCCATCCATGCTACTGCCATGCATGGAAAGAAAAGCCAGAATGCCAGAACAGAAAATTTGAGGAAGTTTAAAACTGGGAAATTAAGAGTATTGGTTTCGACGGATTTATTGGCTCGAGGAATCGATATAGAATTCCTTCCTTATGTAATTAATTACGATTTGCCTCGTTCCCCTAAGGATTATATTCACAGAATTGGTAGAACAGGAAGAGCCGAATCCTCCGGAGAAGCCATCTCTTTTGTTACGCCTGAAGATGAAGCCCATTTTAAAGTGATACAGAAAAGAATGGGCAAATGGGTTGATTTAATTGACTATAAAAGCATTGATTTAAAAGGGTTCTGACTGTTGATATCAGCATTTAGCCCCAATCCAAAATTAAACTATACCATGCTTTTTTTGGCCTTTGCTTATATTTGATATTCATATTTGAAAAGTCAATGATATGACTGAGCGATACCAAACATAAATTCTAATTGAAACTGTGAATTACCCAGAGTTTTTGGAATTTTAATACTTCTGTATTTCCATTGGGTTTGTATACCTTAATTAAGTAATGACCAGCTGCTAAGTCTTTGATTTCAACAATCCCAGAAGGATTGAGCTTTTCTTGCCTTAGCCTATTTCCTGACATGCTATAGATCGCATATTTGATATTTTGCGAAAAATGGTGTTCTGAACTTAGTGAGATTTGATAGGAGGAGGGTATTGGACTGAGCTCAAATTCTTTAGTCTCTACTTCGTTAATAGCAGTAAAGTAATTATTATAATATCTTATTCCGTAAAATATGGTATCCCAATTTGGTGATTCTAAACTAAATACTTTTTGGATGTATTGATTTTCAGTTTCTACATATTCATATTCTGATAGGTTTTTTAATTCCAACTCATTTGGAGGTAGGCTACTATAATATCTGAAAATCAATGGACGTTCTTGTTCATCTAATTCATACTCCCATTTCATGTGATCTTGATAGGTATTTGTGCTGGTATCCCAAACTTGATAGAGATAGTTTAGTCTGAAATCATTTAGATAGGTATAAGAGGTATTTGTTTTAGGCTGCCAGATACTATCTTCATAAATGGTATATTTCTTTTCATTTATGATTTGATTATTTTCATTATAGATAAATTCCCATTTATGTCTTTTTACCCAAATAGTATCTTCTATATCTTTGAATTCAGTTCTTTTAAGGTACCCCCACTACCAACTACAGCCCTAGCCTTTAGCAAACCAATAGGACTGATAGATTA
>NZ_JABKCA010000146.1 GCF_013166655.1 Lentimicrobium sp. L6 | reverse complement strand
AGCACTGCACGGAATTATGCTGAGTTGTCTTTTGTATTGAATGTTATTTTAGAAACTCCTGAATTGAAGAACTATGTTTAATGATATGGTAAACAGTGTTATATGACGCACGGATTGCAAATCCGCGCTAGCGGGATTACTGACAACCAATTATTATCTGTAAATGATGGAACAGGCTCAAATTTTGAAAATTTTGGCTTCAAAGATAATGGTATAGATAATGCCATTGAGTATCTGTATGATGACAATGGCAACATGTATAAAGATGATAATAAGGGGATAGAAAAAATCACATACAACTATTTAAACTTGCCTACATCTATTCAATTTAAAGATGATAATGCAGAGAGCAAAAGCATAGGCTATATCTATACAGCAAATGGTAGCAAATTAAGAAAACACACCCACGATGGTAGCAAAGAAAGCATAACAACAGATTATATTGGAGCCTATGTATACGAAAATGCCACCTTGCAATTTATCCAAACCAGCGAAGGCCGTTTAGTGCCCAATGAAAATGGAGGATTCGATTACGAATACGCCCTAAAAGACCACCTAGGCAATACCCGAGTCATGTTTAACGAGGCAGGTGAAATTTTACAAGACCAAAGCTATTATCCTTTTGGTATGAGCATGGGAGAAGAATTAACTTTTAATATGCCCAGTAATTTACCAGATAATAAGTATCTTTACAACGGAAAAGAATTACAGACTGATTTTGATTTGGCTTGGTATGATTATGGGGCACGATTTTATGATCCGGCTTTGGGGAGATGGCATGTAATCGATAACAAGGCAGAAAAATACAATTCATTTACTCCCTATACTTATGCAGCAAATAATCCAGTTTTATTTATTGACCCTGATGGAAATGATATTAAAATATACTATAGGGATAGCAATAAGAAATTGCAACCACCATTTAGTTTTAATGGAAAAAATGGTGCAAATGCCCCCAAAAACAACTTTGTTAAAAATGTAATTTCAGCTTATAATTATAATACTAGAAATGGAGGTGGAGATAAATTAAAATATGCGGCAACAAATGAAAATGGGCATGATATTAAAATCACATCTACATCTGGAAGTTCTGAATTTGGATATGCAGTAGCGACATACAAAAATGGACAAGATGCAGTGGAACCATATGTTTTTTGGAATTCAGATCAGGGTATTAAAACTACTGATGGTATTGAGCTTTCTCCAGCAACAGTGTTAGAGCACGAAGCTGATCATGCTGTTGATGATGAAGTTGGGGGAACAACACAGCATCAAGATAGAGTAGATGAAGAAAATATTAAATATGATAATAATGAAGAAGAAAGAGTAATAACTGGAGCTGAGGCAAAAACAGCCGAAGCAAATGGTGAAGCAAAAAAGGGTTGGGTAAGACCTGATCATAAAGGTACTGTAATAAAGAAAGAAGATTGGAAATATAAGAACAAATAAAGACATGAATAAAAGAATTAATATATTTTTAATTAGTTTCGTTTTCCTTATTTTTGTAGAGTGTTCTATTGATAGTCGGAAATCAATATCCTCATTAGAAATCAAGTATTATAAGGGGCATTTTGAGTCGCCAATAAGTCTTGTATGTTCTGAACTGTTAAATGAAGAAAGTTTTGATATAGGTATTGTTGATACTGTAATTTTTAACCAAACTGTTTTAAACCAAGTTGATTCATTATTAAAAATACTGAAGCTAGACTCTCAAATTGGTAGTCTAGATGCAAGAGTTTGTTGTGTTATCAATTTTAATAATGGTGATGAAACTCATCTTTGTTTGGGCGAAAGATTTGGGGTGAAATACCAAAATAAATATTATGATGATAGTCAATTATTATCGTATTTAATTAAGAGTAATTCTGGATATTATCAATATTTTCCTATTGATTTATTAAACTATTTCCCTGAACTAAAAGATTCTGTTAGAAAGATTAGAACTATTGAGAGTATGAGAAGAAAATTATATATAAAAAATGATACTGTAGATTTGGGAGAGATAATAGAGATAAAGCGTTTTTGAAAGAATGATGGTATGATTATGGGGCGCGGTTCTATGATCCAGCATTGGGGCGTTGGCATGTGGCTGACCCAATGTGTGAAATTGCAAGAAGATGGACACCCTATCAATATGCTTATAACAATCCAATCAGATTTATTGACCCTGATGGAATGGTGGTTGATGAATATGAATTAAATATTAATAATGGAGAGATAAAAAATGTTGGAGATTCGGATAATGATGTTGTATATGCTGTAACTGAGAATGATGATGGAACAACTACTAGAACTGGAGCTTCTGTAGAGTTTTCTGGCAAACCAATAGAAAGCGTTGTAAATAAGGGAGATAGTGAAGAAGGTAAGCCTATACAAAATGTATCTGTTGAAAATACATCTGATGGTGAGAAACTCTTTTCTTTTGTAATAGAACAAACTGGTGAGAATCAAGAATGGGGGTTGGTTGATTATAGTTTAAACAATCAAGAAGCAAAATCTGTTGTAACAACTTCTGGAAATGAAAGAAAAGATTCAGAAAGTAGTAGAATTGTTGCTGTTCTTACGGGAAATCCAAATGCAAAAATACATAAAGCTGATCATTCTCATCCTGTAAGACCAACATCGGAACATTCATCTGAAGGAGATAGGGCAGTTAGAGATAAGGTAATTAGTAATAATTCTGAAGCAGAAGTAAATATCCATTTCAACCAAGGTAATAGATGGTATAAAAGGAGTATAAAAAATGATACAAAATATTTTTATAAAGGAGAGTTCTAAGACAAAAATAATAATACTTGGTTTTGTCTTCTTTCTATTATCTGGCAGTGCGTATTCGCAATGTTCTAGTGTTATAGATGATAAAGATTTAAAGATTAACAATACATATTCATTAGATTCATTATTTGTTTCTAATAAAATTACAAACGTTCTTGAACACTCCATTTCATTAATTGACACTCTCTATAATGACCAAAAGGATACTTGGTTATATTTTGTTTTTTGTATGAGTTCAGTGTACAATAATCAAGAAGGAGTAACAATAAAAATAGAGTTGCAACAAGGTGTTAGTTACAATGTTTTTTATGATAGGTTAATAGATGAAGGAGAGTGTTTTTCCGGTGCTTTTTGTTACAAAGGTTACTCGTTTTTTGTTTTGTCAGATAGTATAAATAGTGATTTATATCAAACCTTTTTTTCCTCAGAAAGTGTTTCAAATTTCCCCATTTATTACAACAAACCTGAGCCTTCAGTTGAATGGGGAAAGTTAGGATATCATGATATTAATAAATTTTCTTATCTATTCTATAAATATAATGAAGATGGTTTTCGGTATGTTTCAACAACATTTTGTAATTAAAAATAGTGTTCGTATTATAAAAATCCCGCTAGCGCGGAAATGTTTTCCGTGCGTATAACAACAAGGTAGACAGTCAATTTCTTAAATTTTCTATCTTTGTTAGATGTCAGATAAGTATAAAATACACGAATCAGATAAAGCTTATTTTATAACAATGACAACAGTAGGTTGGGTAGATATATTTACTAGGAAAAATCATAAAATGGCTATGGTTGAACCCGCTAGCGCGGAAATGTTTTCCGTGCGTATAACAACAAGATAGACAATCAATTTATTAAATTTCCCGCTAGCGCGGATTTGCAATCCGTGCGTATAACATAGCCAAAACCAACAATAAAATTTCTATCTTTGATTCATGTCAGATAAATACAAAATTCACGAATCAGATAAAGCCTATTTTATAACAATGACAACAGTAGGCTGGGTTGATATTTTCACTCGAAAGA
>NZ_JABKCA010000145.1 GCF_013166655.1 Lentimicrobium sp. L6 | reverse complement strand
CATAAGCAAATGCTTAGCTCCACGGCTTAGGGCTGAAAACGATGCTTAATTGTTAGCCACTGGCATTGCAAATATGATTTTATTTATTATTTATCCCAAACACTAGCTTATTACAGTTATTAAAGATTCTGAAAAGCTCAGCTCTTTCTATGAATCAAAAAATCTCATTTATCCTACATATTCTATATATTTCTTAATCATAGGAATATTCAGAGGAAAAAATCTTTCGTTTTCTAATTTGTTTTTAAGTGATCCAACTTCTACCCATTGCGGTTCCGTATCTTGAATTCCTGTCTCAAATTCTCCTTCTGCCTTAACTAAAACGCAAACGCCAAGATAATTCATACCCCCTTTGGCAAATACAGTTGTTAAAACATCAGATTGGTTCAAGGTAATATCATTTATAGTCTCTATGCTATTGGGTAATAGACTCCCAAATAAATTTAATCCTGTTTCTTCAAAAAGTTCTCTCTTTGCTGTTTCAAATATAGTTTCATCTTTTTCAACTTTACCTTGCGGTAGTTCCCACACATTATAATAATGTGGTTCAGTATAAAGATATTTTCGCTTTTGTAGAACAATGTATTTTTTATCATTTAAAGTTTTTTCAACAATCATTGAAACAACAATGTTTATACGTGGATTCACGTAAGAATTTTTGTGACAAGTAATAATACCCCAAGTGAGTTTTGAATGCAAATTATTATCAATTAGTTTAAGCCCTGTTCGACTAGAAACATCAACTTCCAAATTATTAATAATATTCTCTAATTCTTTTTGATTAGCTTCAGGTATAGTCCCATTTCGTTTTAACCATTTATCGTAGCTTATCGAATAATTTTGAGTATATGTCCTTGAATTTAAAATTCTAAGGTTCGTTTTCGATACAGATTTATTTATATTAGACATAAAGCCTAGGTTCTTCTTTAACGGATTTCTTAACTGCTCTAGTTTCAAAATTAAATTGATATCAGTAATATAACCATCCATTACTTTTTGTGCTAAAACAAAATACCCTTCTTCCTTCAATAAACGCTTAACCTCTAATAATACTTTGTCAACTTCTGTATATTCCAAAACTGATCTAATAATGATAAAATCAAATGATTCATCGGGAAGAGGAATGCTTTCAGCTTTAGAGCATATAAATTCAATTTCATTAGGCACTATATTCCCCATATCTTCAGAAATATCTACAACAGTCCATTTTCTGCCACTTTCTTTATAGTCCTTATAAGCTAACCACCCTGTTCCCCCTCCAATATCTAAACATTTTGCATTGTTTGGATAATCTCTTAAAGGAAGTGTACATAACCTAAAGAGCTCTTCATCTTTTAGCCATTTAGTATAAGAGTTATAATCGGATGCCCTTTTCTGAAACTGTTTTTTAATATCATTCATCATACGTGATTTTTTTTATTTCTTTGGCAGGATTGCCTGCAATCATAACATTTGACCCAAAACTTTTTGTCACAACTGAACTAGCACCCACAACGGTATTTTTTCCAATTTTAACACCAGGTAAGATAGTACATTTTGCTCCGACCCAAACGTTATCTTCTATTATAATCTTGGCTTTCTTTTCTCCCTGAAGCATAAACGGTATTTTTATTTTCTCAAACAGATGGTTTGAGGAAATTATATATGAATATCCTCCAATCATAACATATTTACCTATTTCAACTCCACCTTGACCTCCAATGAAACTATGATGCCCAATTGCCGTATAATCATGAATTTTAACATACCCTCCGTAACTATCAATATTAGAAAACTCTCTAATGGAAACCCCTTTACCTAAGAATACACCTGTTTTTCTTTCACTTCTACCTTTAATGGTGACATGCTTTTTTATTATACAATTTGCCTGAATTGTAATTTGTTCTGCAGATTCAAATTCAATACTTGGATGAACATCTGTATTTTTACCAACTTTATGAAAAAAAAGTCTTAAATAGATTCTAAATGCATTACGCCAAACCTTTTTTAAACCTATCCTAATAATATTTAATATAAATTTCAAAACTATTTTATAATAATCGATTTGTATACTTTATGTCATATCTGCCCACTTCACAATCAATTGAACTAATGCCACATAAATCTAACTGATAGAAATAATAGAAGTCAACATTTGCGTTATTTGACTTAATATAACTTAATATGGCTGTAATAATTGATTGATGGGTAATGATGAAAAACCTATTGTAATCCTTATTCAGAATGAGATTAAAATCTTTAATAACTCTATTTTGAAAGGTTCTAACATCTTCGCCCTTTGGATATGAAATCTCATATCCGCTCAATTTTCTTTTCCTATACAATGCCTTATTTTTCATTAGTTTGGAATATTTGACTTTTGCTTCATCTTCACTTATCCCACTAAGTTCGCCTGCTTTAATTGGCTTTAGTGTTTGTATAATTTCAAAATTACAGTTGACTAATGCAGTAAGAATTTTTGTTGTATCCAATGATCTTAAGTCAGGGCTTGTAAGAAATAAAGTTTCTTTTGAAAGATCATTGAACTCTTTTTTTAAATAGCCTGCTAATCGAGCAATAGTTTGTTTGCCTTTACTAGTTAATTCGAAATGAGCTTTCTCATCACCAAATACATCTTGAATATTTTTGGTTGACTCACTATGTCTAATCAGATATATTTTCTTTTTCAAAATTTAAACTTTAATATTAAAGTGATTTGTAGCAATTGATTTAATGTATTGATTCTCTGATTGCATCATAAGGGATAGTAGTTTCTTTGCTTTTCTATCACCATACAGGTGTAACTTTTTAATAATCTTGCATTGCTCCTCAACTGTAGGCGTATACCAATAGTTCGGCAAGATTTTAAAACGTAAGATCAAATAATTTTTAATTGTCAGTTTTTTCATGATTGCGATAGCAAAGTAAAAATTGAACACGATTTGTAAACATTTCAAAATAGTCTTTGAACAGTTCTTTTTTATTATTTAAAAAGTAGCATGGGTTCTCTGGTCCAACAAAATCTTCATCTACAGGATTCCATGAAAAGAAGCCCCAATAAAGATACTTGTTGCCAATTTTATATAAATAGAAAAATGGAAATGTATCATAGTAAGCAACTTCAATTTTCAGGTTATTATTCTTAAACTCTGGCAGATCATTATAACCAATAAGCTCTTCAGTCAGATGCTGTATCAATGAAGCATTTCCTTCATTTCTTTTTTTAAATTTCATAGAGTTTTCAGATTTTGAGAACTCCCATCCTTTAATAAATTTTGGGTTTATTGTAAGTATCTTTATCCTAACATTTCTTGCGTGAAGTTTGCGATCAATGATTTCTGTTTTTAGCTCTCTAATCATATCACTAATCGTTCTAATTCTCCCTCCAACTATTTCAATATATAACTCTTCTGATTTATTTTCCTCCATTGAACTGTATAAATCTTTAAGAATATATGGCCTTGCTCTTCTCATATCTGAGTAGCGCTGCATTTTTTTAGGACTTTTATCATCTAATTTGATTTTTATTTCAATTATTGTCCACAATATTGCATTTAATCCTAAAAAAACGAATATTTTAAAATAGCTATCACTTACTCCAGGTATGAAATTAAATATCAACATTCCCAATATTGATATTAAAGCTACAATTACATTCCACTTAGAATACAATCCTTTTAATACATTATTAAAGTTTATTTCCATAATTCTTATTTTGTTATCTATTTGCTCTTTACGTTTTGTGTCATTTATGCAAGACGCATCCTGCTTGTGGCTAACGGTTTGGGTATGGTGCGTGTCCCGCAGGGCATGCACTATACCCGTTGTTGTAGGGCGTTTTTCTTTATTCTTTTTATTACTCGATAAATCACAATTCCAATCAGAACTGCGTTAATTACATACCAAAGATTGAAACTAATATAATTTACTTTTTGCCAAAAGGTCATACTCTCCAAACTCCAATATTCGCCTTTACTTGCATCATAAAAATCATCATAGTTCATCAGCAACAAGGCAAGGACAAAATAGATAAACAAGTCAATAATAATTATAGCTAATCCAATCAGTAT
>NZ_JABKCA010000144.1 GCF_013166655.1 Lentimicrobium sp. L6 | reverse complement strand
TTGGAGAAAGACGATCAATTAGCTCTGTTTTTATAATCGAACTCAGGTTAATAGGTTTTTTTTGTAGTCTATTTAGATAATGGCGCAAACAAAAGTTATCAATAAATCTACTTTTAATGCCTTTAATATAGCTCTGCACATTAACAAAATTTACCATTCCTTGCCTTTTTTTAATGATTAGTCATTCTTGTAGCTTATATCTTTGTACCCATGAATTGGAAATCGATTTCTTTAAGGTATTTCCCGGCTTTTTTACTTACCATCATTAGCCTTTTGGCATTAAATGGGAGTTCGCAATCTGTGGTACATTTTCGTATTAAAAGTGAAATAGATCAACTTGCTATCTCCTATGCACTAATTTATGATAGAACCCATAATATCAAGTTTATGGCCAATGATAATGGAGAAGCTAAACTATTTCTACAGGACTCCACTTTGGTCAGAATTAGTGCCATTGCCTATGAGGATCAATTCTATTTATATAGCAATTCACACCATCAAGATACGGTGGAGCTTTTTTTAAGTTCTAAGGTGTATGAACTGAAGGAGTTTGTTCTAAACCCTTATCCAACAGTCATGCTGTTTAAAAAAGCCTTTGCTGATCTACAGCTGGAGGATACAAATAGTATTGCTGCCAATCTTATGATGTTGGAATCACTAAAACCCTATGCTATTTCTCCAGACCATTTTAATAGTCAGGATGTGCTTACAGTCAGTTTTACTTCACCCATTTCTCTTTTGTATAATTCCTTTAGTAAACGAGCCAAGTCTGAGAAAAAATTGCAAAGTTTAACTCAATCTGATAATAGGGCCAATATCGTGAAACAAAAATATAATAGAGAGTTGGTGATGAAGTTAACAGGTTTAAAGGAGGGTAAATATTTGGAAGATTTCCTAGTCTACTGTGAACCAAGTTTTAATTTTGTGCTAGAATCTAGCGACTACGAAATAGCCATGCTTATTCAGCATCGATATGAAATCTTTTTGTTAAACCACCCCAATTAAGCCATTTTTCGTTTATTTTGTTCTATGGATTTAATTTTAAAATATAGAGCAGAAAAAGCCTATCTCATTCTTGCAGCCATATTTCTATCTGCTTTAGTTGTTAGTAATCTCATATTTCAGAAGTTTTTTCAATGGTCGCCATTTGGTATATACACCTTTGAACTATCTGTTGGAATACTTCCTTACCCCATAACATTTATTGTGACTGATGTAGTTTCTGAAATATATGGGCGCAGACGTGCCAATCAAATGGTTTTTTTGGGTTTTATTGCAAGTGTTTTCACTTTAGGCATCATTGTTATTGCAAATCTAGCACCTGCTACTGACTGGTCTCCCATTAACGATCAAACCTTCTCTCAGGTTTTTGGTTTTACCTATGTAGCTGTTGGAGCCTCCATGGCAGCCTACCTTGTTGCACAGCTGGTTGATGTTCAAATGTTTCATTTCTGGAAAAAACTCACAAATGGCAAACACCTTTGGTTAAGAAATAATGCGTCCACCTTTACCAGCCAACTGGTTGATACTTTGGTTATTTTACTTATCCTTTGTTCTTTAGATGTGATTGCGTGGGAACGATTTTCTTCTCTTTTAATCAATGGATTTATGTTTAAGGTATTAGTAGCTATGGCCGATACTCCCATTGTGTATTTTGTGGTATGGCTTTTCCGAAATCAGTTTAAAATCAAGGATAATGCTGAGTATCTCGATTATTAACTAGATTGATTTTATAAATTAGAAAATATTGTATTTTTGGAACATGGGCGAACCTAATACAATAAGAGTAAGAACGAGATATAAAATTCGAAAAAGGTATAACAAGAAAAAGGAGAAAAGAATTAGAAAGTGGAAGAAAGCAGGGCATCAGATCTTTTCCTTTATGTTAGTTGTTTTCTTATTTCCTGCGATGTATTTTTTGGTTTGGGGATTGATGATAGAACCTCAGCTTCCTCGTCATATCTATGGCCCGGGTGATTTTAAAGAAATGATTTATGTATTAGTTTCTTTATTTATCATGTTATTCTCCTTTTTGATGGTTAAAATTATTAGCTATAAACCTCTGAATATGGAGTGGTGGCAAAATATAAAGTTATTGCATAGCCTAAAATATGATTTCGAAAAGTATTCCGCTTTTAAAGATGTTGGAATTAATTACCATCACCAAAAGAAAAAAACTGAAAGCCAGAAAAGGAAACGTTCTGAGTATTATCATAAATCCGTTACTGAAGAATGATAGCATATACCCCAGCTAAAATAAATATTGGACTAAGAATTCTAAACAAAAGAGCCGACGGATTTCATAATTTGGACAGTTACTTCTATCGAGTACCACTCTACGATATTATTGAAATCAAAACTCATGATCAGGATGAACTTGTTCAAACTGGCGTTCTCACTTCCACATCCATGGAAGAAAACCTGGTTCACAAGGCCTTAAATTTATTGCGGAAAAATTTTGAAATTCCTCCTTTGAAAATACATTTGCACAAACAAATTCCTGTTCAAGCTGGTTTAGGTGGTGGTTCTGGAAACGCTAGTGGCATGTTAAAATTATTAAATAATTATTTTCAACTGAATATTTCAAAGAGAGAAATGTTGAGGTATGCCGGAGAATTAGGGAGCGATTGTCCTTTCTTTATTGAGGGGAAAGCGGCTCATGTCACTGGAAGAGGAGAAATAATAGAGCCTATTGATTTTAGCTTAGCAGGAACCTATATTGCTATTATTAAAGCTCCAGTTGCCATGGAAACAGCTAGAGCTTTTCAACTGGTCAACAAAAGCAATAAAAAACTGGAGGATATTCAATCTATAAGAAAAGAAGAATATCAATATTTTATGCTTAATGATTTTGAATCTTCCTTTCATCAAGAACTTCCTGAAGTCACCATCATTAAAAATCTACTCATGGATTCTGGTGCTTTCTATGCCTCATTAAGTGGTAGTGGATCAGCAGTTTTTGCTTTATTTGAATCCAAACCTCATCTCCAATTTGATTCCTCTTATTTTTCTTGGATAGGTTTATTACAATAAAAAAAATGAATATCTTTGAATTTCTCTAAAACCATTTTCTTCAATTATGGAAAACTATAAAGAATTATTATCGGCCCTTTACAAAGAACACGCACCCGAAAAACTAGATCAAATTGATTTTTATTTGGATAGGTATAAAGGAAAAGAAAAGCAGTTTTATATCACCCAAAAGGCAAAATATGCCAATAAAAAATCGGTAAAGGATTCCAAGAAAATTCTAGAAGAAGCTATGGCGCGCATCAATAAACGTAAAGAGGAAGCTAAAGAGGTTTTACAAGAAGAGAAGGAAAAGAAAGAAGCTATTGAGAAAAAGGTGGAGACTCAACCAATTAAAAAACAGGTTGTTGTTCCGGTGAGCAAAGCCAAGTTAAAAGAGGAAATTAAAGAAGAGGGTGTTAAACCTAAACACATCACAGAGAAGAAAGCGCTTAAGCCGATTGAGAAAAGAGATATTCCTAAAAACAAGGAGAAAATTGAAGAAAAGGAAATTAATCCCCCGATCATAAAAAAGCTAGAAAAAGAAACAGCGGTTAAAAAACTCAAATTGGAGGAGCTTCCAAAACAAACTCCACCTGTGGTTTTTACATCTGATGAGCAACAACGCTTGGAGGACTTAAAGGCGAAAAAGAGTAATTTTGAAGAGATTAGTAAAAGTTTACAAGAAGAGGAGGCCAAAGAAGAAGAGGCACGAATAAAAAAAACACCTGTGTTTTGGTATTTTGGAGCTGCAGCTGTAATACTTGTTGCATTAGCCATATTTATTTATTTCTCTTACTTTCATCAATCAACAGCTCAAAAAGAGCCTATTCATGTGCAAAAAGTTGTTGTAGATACCAAACCGGTGAATACTGGTGAATCTAAAACCACTATTGTTTCCAATAAAGAAACAACAAAAAAGACAGAGGAACCCAAATCACATAAAGAATCAACAAAGCCTAAAGAAGAACTGAATAAGTCAGGTGTTAAAAAGCAAGAACCTAAGGTCAAGCCCCAGAAAAAAGAAGAGGTAATGCCTGTGCAGAAAAAAGCCCAAACCAAACCTACAGCAGACAGACTATATGCTTCAGACATCAACAGACCTGCTGTTTTTGTGGGATGCTATGCAGTTAAACAAGAGGTTTTAGCACAAAAGAAAGTGGCCACATTGAAAGCCCAAAACCTAGATGCGCATTACTACTGGATTCCAGATATGGATGCCAACGGGAATAGCTTTTTTAAAATTGTTATAGGACCTTTTAATAGTGCTCAAGAAGCTT
>NZ_JABKCA010000143.1 GCF_013166655.1 Lentimicrobium sp. L6 | reverse complement strand
AAATTTTGAGCAACAAATTGAAAGAGCTTTTTGCTTAAGTTAACGCTAATGCCCACGGGGAAGGGGCAAAACAAAAAAATCATTTATTATGGGCGACTACAGTAAATTGACACTTGACTGATTAGTAACCTTTTTTATAATAGATGTCAATATTAAATCTTGAAAGTAATTGTAAGTTTGCTCTAAATCAAGCAGATCGGCAGCTTGCATTAAAGTATACTTTTATAAGGAGAGGCGAAAGGGGATCATGAAAAGAGTAAACTTAGGATAATTATCGAGCTAAAGGAAATTTCAATGTAAAGCATGTTCCTGCTCCGTCTTTACTTTCTACTTTTAATTTACCATGATGAATCTCGATAAGGTCATTAACAATACTTAAGCCTAAGCCCGTTCCTCTCTCTTTTCTCAAACCGGTTTTACTTTTAATTGATCTGTCATTTGTTTGTAAGGCCTTTAAAACCCCTGGTATCATACCAGTTCCTGAATCAGTGATTTTAATGATTAGATGATATTTTTCTTTATTGGTTGAAATAGTGATGTTTCCTCCTTCGGGAGTATATTTAAAGGCATTGGTTAAAAGGTTTTCTAGAATTATTTTGACGATATTGGGGTCTAATGTCACTGGCTCTTCTATTTCATTTTTTACCTCCAACTGAACTTTGTATTTTGTAGTTTTTGGGAGATATAATTCTTCTAATTCATGAAGCAGTTCGGATAGTTTTATATTTTCAGGTCTATAATGAATCTTTCCACTTTGTGATAAGGACCAATTTAATAAAGTAGTTAATTGCTTATAGCCTTCAAGAGAGGCTTTATGGATTAATGCAGCATGAATGTGAGCTTCGCTATAATCTTTTTCTTCAATAGAGGAGACCAGGATATCACTAAAACCGATAAGGGTATTAAAGGGGTTTTTTAAGTCATGGGAAATCACTGAAAAGAGCTTATCTTTAGTTTGATTCATTTCTTTTAGCTTCTGATTTATCTTTTTATTGATTCGGTATTGATAAAGGATGACTAAAATAATGAGAACCATAATTATAATGGTAATGAGTAATGCTTTCTTTTCTTTTTCATCATATTCAAGCTGTTGTTCCGATTGAAATAATTCTTGCTGAATCATGAAGTTTTGTTCCAGTTCATTCACAATTTCAAATTGTTGAGCACTTAAAATGGAATCATATTGATGGAGGAATAAATCGGAACTCTTTTTTATATTCTTATAATCTCCAAGTATTTTATAAAATTCTAATGCAGAGTTATAGGAATCTATAATTTGAGTATTAACACCTAACTTCTTAGCTATTTTTATGGATTTATCTAAAAACTTGAGCCCCTCTTCTTTACGACCTAGGTGAGCAGATACCAGAGCAATACCAATATAATTATCTAAATAAGCAAATTCATGATTGCTTTCCATATTCCATTGAAGAGCTTTGGTATAATAATCAAGAGCCTGACGATAATCGGCCAATTTATAATATACATTGGCCAAGCCATTTAAACTCCAAGAAACATATCTAAAATCGTCAGAGTCATAACTATATTCCAATGATTGCTGATAAAAGTTTTTAGCTGATTCTAAATCACCAGACTCCTCTAATGTCCTTGCTCTATTAAAAGCTACAAAGCCCATTCTATTGGCAGAGTTGATAGATTTTCTAATTTCTACAGCTTGGTTGAAATATTCTAAAGACAAACTATAATTTTTTTGAGCTCGATGTACCTCTGCAAGATTGATTAATGAAAAAGCAATGCCATCTTCTTTTTTTAATCCTTTGAATATATTATAAGATAGTTCACCATATTTTAAAGCCAAAGGAAGGTTACCATTTAACAGAAATACATCGCCTAAATTATTGTAGGAATAGGCTATTTGAATAGAATCCTTGAATAGGATACTAATTCTCATGGCATTTTGAAAATAAGGTAGGGCTTCTCGGTAATTGTATAAATAGTGTAAATATACGACTCCAACAAAGTTAGAGATTTTTGCTTGCTTATCTGGGTATTGATATTGTTCTGCTAACTCAAGAGCTTGTAATCCAAGTTGTAGAGCGGAATCACTATAGCGATCTCTAAGTTTCCAACACTGATCTCCCAATTCATCAATATATGATGAAGCATTTACTGCTGATGGAAAATCTGCAGATTGTAGTTTCTTATCTTGAGCAAAAGATATTGCACATGATAATATAAGAACAATTAAAATACTTAAGTGCTTGATTTTCATTTTTGAGCGTTATATCATTGATTAAGTGATCAATAAATACTAAGTTACGAATAATTTTTAATTTTTCAAGTTGTTGTTATTTTTCCTTTGGTTTTTTGCAGCCCTATTCATTAAATTTATTGTTGTTAATGTTTTGTAATAGTGTAGATTAAATCGTTTAGAACTTCTAGAAAAGGGAGCTGCTAGAAATGTTCGTTTTTAGTCAACCTAGCTTCTTCTACCCTGTTCATACCATAATCTCGAATCACTCCTGCCACTCGGATTCTATAATCACTAAAAATATGATCACGCCCTTTTGATTGCCCTTCTCTATGTTCCATTAAGTTGCGCCATTGTTCGATAGACTCCTCATTTTGCCAGAATGATAAAGAGAGTATTTTGCTATCATCTTGCAAGCTAGCAAACCTTTCAATAGAAATAAAACCTTCTATGGTTTCTAGTTTCTTCTTTAGTTGTGTAGCTATTTCTAAATATTCTGATCTATATTCTTCTTTTTGATATACTTCGAATAATACGGCAATCATGACTCTGTGTTTTTTATGATTGGCAAATATAGAATCTGAAGAAATAGAAACACATAGGTTGTTTTCAGGATTTATTTAGCAGCAACAGCCTCAAATACTCGCATAAAATTACCACCCCAAATCTTACGAATATCCTCTTCTGAATAACCACGTTTGACTAATTCCAAGGTGATATTCCCCAGTTCAGAAGCATCGTAACAATCTTGCAAACCTCCTCCTCCATCAAAATCGGTACCTATGCCTACATGATCAATTCCTGCAACTTCTACAATATGATCGATATGGTCTACAGCATCAGAAACTGTAGCTAGGTTTGGAGGGAAGTCTACATCTAATTGATACCAATCTCGTAAACCTACTTTACGTTCTTCTTCGGTATAATTGGCCCAGTTGCTATGCTTTTTTCTGAATGCTTTTCTACCTTCTATTCTCTCTGGGCTTTGCTCTAGCTTCTTCACATAATCACTCAAAATACACATTTGAATGACTCCTCCATTTTTGGCTAATGCTTTGAGCATATCGTCAGTCATATTACGTGGATTATCGCATAAAGCACGGGCACAAGAGTGTGAGGCAATCACAGGTTTAGTACTCAATTTCAACACATCGTAAAAAGCAGAATCAGAAGCATGTGATACATCCACCATCATGCCCAACTCATTCATTCTTTCCACAACCTCTTCCCCAAAGGCCGATAAACCATCATATTCTGGTCCAACCTTGTCGGTGGAAGAATCGGAAATATCATTATTATGAGAATGAACAATGGTAATATATCGTGCACCCAAATTGTAGAAATGGTTGATATTATCTAGATTATTCTCGAGGGGATATCCATTTTCTATACATAGGTATATAGCTCGTTTGCCTTTTTTCTCCAGTTGATAACCTTGTTTCGGAGTGGTGGCTATTTTCGCTTTCTTGCTGTTTTTCTTCACCTCTTGATGAGTCGCTTCAAAAATCTGTTCTGCTTTCTCATAAGCTTTGGCATGACCCAAACTATCTCTATCCCCTTGTCCTATAAAAACTGCAAAAAATACCGCATCTAATCCACCTTTTTCCATGCGCGGAATATCTACTTTTCCTTCTCCTTTTCTACCGTCATGTTCTAGTCCAATATCAAAATCCCCATTAAAGAATTTCAAGGGGGTATCAGTATGTGAATCTATAGTAAATACCTTCTCATGTATTTGAGCGGCCTTTTGTTCTATACTTTGACCAAATGAAAATAGCGCGGATCCTGCTAATAGTAAGGTGAAGATTTTATGCATCGTTATATGTTTTATGTGGAACAAAAGTAATAAATAGAATAGATTATTAACCAATTCAAAAACTAAGACATTAAATTTGTCATCTATGCGCTCCAGAGTATTTGTCTTACTACAAAATCTTCCATATTATCATCCGAATTTTTCATCACTTTTACTTTCATACTTAAGCATTTAGCTTTCTTGATAGCTGCATTTACTCACCATATTCCTGAAATTTCATTGATTTCTAAAACTATTGGAAGCGATAACTGTTCAAAAACCCGAGCCCTATATAACTTAATCATCTGAAATTGTGACGAAAACCAAGTACATTCTAGAACTCCTAATAATTAACTCAAGTTGCTAGCAGTCCATTTTATTTAATGTATATGAAAACAAGAA
>NZ_JABKCA010000142.1 GCF_013166655.1 Lentimicrobium sp. L6 | reverse complement strand
TCGTAATTGTTATTTGCCACGAATGCACACATAATATAATTGATGTGAATGGCTTCGATTTCCACGAATGGTGCTCGCTAGCTCGCAATACAAGACAGGCTCCCTTGATGCTGCGGTCGGGATAAACGCGGATTTAATGGTGGGCTGATTTCACATGCTTCTCTAATTTTAGGAGATTGCTTCGGCGCTGCACTTCTTGCAATGACCTTCCTTCGAAGAGAGATACTACTACTGGGTTTCATAGAAAGCACGGTCATGGCGAGCAGAGCGAAGCCATCTCATCCAATCTACTCCTATCTTCATAAATACCTCTCCAATCTGAAACACAACACAAAAGCGCTGAAGGCGCGACTTATGCTAGCATAGTGCGAAATGAAGTGGAGCGCCATGATAGCAATGCAGAATACTGCTAATAAACCGCCCGATAATGGTGAGTTACGAAACAGAAAGGCAAGCGGTGATGATGAAAATATAGGTAAACGCCGGAAGGCATTTCCGGCTGAGCGAGGATTTCAAATAACACCAAATACCTAAAGAAATTCCCCAAAACAAATTTCGGAAAACCCTCCATTATTGTTATTTTCGCAGAAATAAAAATCATACCCCCCATGAAAATTATATCCGTAGTTGGTGCCAGACCCAATTTTATGAAAATAGCCCCTTTTATTAAGGAAATTCAAGCTCATAATGCAAAGAGCGGAGGGCCTAAGACAGAGAGTCTAGAACCCATAGAGCATATCCTTGTTCATACTGGACAGCATTATGATGATCGCATGTCTAAGGCATTTTTTGAGGCATTGGAAATACCTGAGGCTGATATAAACTTAGGCATAGGCAGTGGTACGCATGCTGAACAGGTGGGGCTCACCATGATGGCTTTTGAGAAGGTTTTAAAAGAAGAAAAACCAGATTGGGTAGTGGTTTTAGGAGATGTAAATGCTACTTTAGCTTGCTCTGTTACTGCTAAGAAAGAACATATTAAGGTTTGTCATATTGAGGCAGGCTTGCGCTCTAGGGATATGAATATGCCAGAGGAGATTAATAGATTGGTGACAGATAGGCTATCTGATTTATTACTCACACCTGATACTTTATCTATAAAAAATTTAAAGCAAGAAGGTGCCACCGATAAGCAAGTGGCTTTTGTGGGAAATATTATGATAGATACCCTGGAAGCCAATAGAGACAAAGCTCGTTTACTCGAAATACCTGCAGTACTAGAAGAAAACAAACTAGAAGGGCATGAAGTTCATTATGATGAAACCCTAAACTACGGATTGGTGACGCTCCACCGTCCGTCTAATGTGGATAAAAAAGAAGTTTTGGAAGCTTTGGTACGATTTCTATTGGATGAAGTTTGCCAAGACATGCAATTGATATGGCCTGTTCATCCTAGAACTAAGAAGAATTTGCAAAATTTTGGACTTTGGGAAGAGATGGAGCAGCACCCTCGCATGATATTACAATACCCTTTAGGATACCATGAATTATTACGCTTAAATATGGATGCCAGTATTATGCTTACGGATAGTGGAGGATTACAAGAAGAATGCACCATATTAGGCACACCTTGCTTAACACTAAGATGGAATACCGAACGTCCCATTACCTTAAAAGAGCATGGTGGTGCCAGTGTATTGGTAGGGAATAATGTGGAAAGAATTAGGGAAGAATATTTGGTGATATTAAAAGAAGATAGAAAACCCATTCGACCTGAGCTTTGGGATGGAAAGACTGCTAGTAGATGCTTAGTTGCTTTACTTAAATATTAGTTTTATTATAGATTCAATATTCTTAGTGTTCTAAAAAAATCAGCTAATGAATAATTGTAATGCTTCATGAAGTCAGCTCAGTACTTAAAGTGCCTATTGATTTGGATTACACACTAGATAATTTAATTGATGATATATCTAAACTAGATTATTTATTTAAAATATTATTTCTCATAATTAATGATAATTGCCTAGAAAACAAAAGAGCACCATCATGATTTAGATGACTAGGGTCTTGGAAGTACGAACCGTTGGACAAAAACACTTCATCATTAGAAAAATCAATAAAATCTATATTTAAACTATCACATGTGGATTTTGCAAAAGCTATTCGGCTATCATATTGATTCTTTATATATATTGGAGAATAAGCAACAATGACTTCAGCACCACTTTGTTTTGATAATGAAATGAAATCACAAAAAGCATCAACTAAATTCGAATCAATATGATTAATAAAAATAGAATCTCGAGTTTCAATTGGTAAACGCCATTTTTTATACAGTGGAACATATCCTTTATCATCATGTTTTCTGCCTTTATTATATTCAGTATTTCCAATCATAATGGTTAGTAACATTGAATTATATGGATAAATATGTGAAAGCAATTTTATCTTCTCGTAAGAGCTTTTTAATTCTACGATTCTTCTGATTTCTTTATGCGATTTGTAATAGGGTAATAATGCAGATAGTCGGTCATAATCCTTTGTGTTTTCTTCGAATGAGCCATAAAAATCTAATATGATAATTTTAGGAGAATACCTCTTTAAAATTGACTTTAGAACAGCTGTTTGATATAATATACCATTCCCATCTCTACCTGTATTATAATAGCTCATATTAAACTCATTTAAAAATATTTCTGGGACATAATGATGATTTGCTCTGGAAGAGCCAAAAACCAAAATATCAGCAGTTGTTTCTTCTAAAGAAAAAGTAGTCCTATAATGCAACCCAGACTCCTCACTAAAATAATAATACCTCAAAAAACTACCAACTGAAAAATCTAGAACAAAAATAACAATGATATACAAAAATAAGTTAGACACTATTTTTTTAAACATAAACTACTAAAATTGGAAATAAATAAATTGACCACCATCAAATACACCAATTATCAGAATGGTAATAAATATTAGACTGAACGAAAATATTCTGATTATTTTGTTACTATTATCAAACAATTGAAATTTACTAGGATAATACTCATCTGCAAAATCTTTTAATAAAACCATTAATAAACCAACTATAATATAAATAAAATTAGAAGGAGGGCCAATGAATAAAGCCCCTGAAGTGCTAAATATTCTTGTGAGAATATTTACAGCCATCTCTAAATTATTTGACCTCCCAAATATTTGAGAAACTGCAAAAAGGACAAAAGTGATTGTTATACCAAGTATATTATACCAAATCCTTTTTTTAAGGTTATACTTTTTCTCTATTTCATTTTTACTATTGTTTGACAGAGCTTCTATACTCAAGAACACTCCTTGTAATAGTCCCCAAACAACAAACGTCATAGCAGCTCCGTGCCAAATACCACTTATGATGAATGTTATCATTAATGCTATAACGATACCCCATACTTTATATGAGCGAAAATAAAATGATAATGGTGTATATAAATAATCAGTAAGCCAAGATATTAGAGAAATGTGCCAACGACGCCAGAACTCACTCATGCTGGAGGCGAAAAAGGGACGGTTAAAGTTGTGCATTACACTTATTCCCAAAACTTTAGAGACACCTATTGCTATTAAAGAATATCCCCCTAAGTCAGTATATAATTGGAATGGGTACAAAAACGATGCAAACATAATTGTAGAGCCATTATGTTGTTGAAAATTAATAAAAATTGTATCAACATAAATCCCAATTCTATCAGCCACTACTAATTTCATAAAATAACCCCATAAAATAAACCTAAGTCCTTGAGATAAACTATTGAAATCTATAGCATTTAATGATTTAAATTGAGGAATCATGTTTTTTGCTCTTTCTATTGGTCCAGAAAGAATTAATGGGAAAAATGAAATAAATAAGGCCAATATACCAATGTTCTTTTCCGCTTTTATTTCTTCATTATAAACATCTATAGTGTAACCTATAGCCATAAAGGTATAGAAAGAAATACCTATTGGCAACATGTGTTTTATTTCTGGCAATGGCCACCTTAGACCAATACCATCCATGTATTGGATCATTTCGATATTTATATCCGTAAAATATTTAAAGAATACTAGAGGGAATAAAACCGAAATAATATTCAACCTCATGAATATTCTTTTTCGATTATCGTTTTGTGAATGATCAATCAGTCTTGCAAAAACATAAGTAGATAATGTCACTGCAATAACTAAAAGAATAAATATGGGCTTAATATTTATATAAAAAAAGTAGCTTACAGCTAATAAAAACAACCAACGATATTTAATTGGCACCAGATAGTATAAAATGAGTACTATTGGGAAAAAGATTATAAAGTTAAATGAGGTAAATACCACTTTGATTAGAATTTCGAACTAATAATTTCAACCATATCACCCACATTTTTCATTTTATTCAAATCTTTCAATTTAAATTTAATAGAAAATGTATTTTCAACTTCAGAAACCAATAACATATGAGTTAAAGAATCCCATCCTTCAACATCGTTAGCCGTTAATTCATTTGAAATAATTAAAGAGTTATTATTGAATATTTTTCTAAAAACGAATGTTAATTTGTTTACTATTTCTGTCTTTTCCATATTTACCTTTTTAATTTAGTTTATTATTGTTTATAGGGTTACCCATTTAAGTCTCGTGTAATTTAATCGAAGCGTAAGCAATCG
>NZ_JABKCA010000141.1 GCF_013166655.1 Lentimicrobium sp. L6 | reverse complement strand
ATGATATGGAGAAAGACGATCAATTAGCTCTGTTTTTATAATCGAACTCGGGTTGAAAGATTGATACCATATTCTTCTTCTCCATGAACAGGGCTTCCATCCCAGAAAGTATATCTATCAACGGCATCCTCAAAGTCTAACATAAAGAAAGGCTCAGAACCTGGAGGAAGAATTTCTTTCACTTCCACAGGAATCATTTCTGAATTCTGAATGTCATTACCCGCTAAACATTTGATATTAGTGATTTGTGTTTCCACTTCTAGTCCAGCACCTTTAGTTGCTACTGTTAATTCAGTTTCGGTAGCTGTAGAGCCATCAAAAGTTAAAGTAGTGCCTCCTAGAGTTAAGCTAGTTACTAAGTCCATGTTTTCTCCAGTAATAACGAATGGATAGTCCACATAAATGACTTCAGGAAATCCAGTAACGCTAGTATTGGGATAGGTAATAGCAAGAGCTTCTTCACTAATAGCAGACTTCTTATAAACGTTAGTTAACTCAATCTTACCAGAGGTAACCACACGTGGTAAAGTAACGGTTAATTTACTATCAGTTTGCTCAGTAATTACACAAGTGGTTCCACCAACAGTAACGGTCTTTACTTTTTCTAAAGAACTACCAGTGATTACAAAATCAGTACTGATATCTGCAACTTTTGGTGAAAATTCGCTAATCACAGGAACAGGCCAAGGGACATCATAGTCTTCTGAAAATTCCTTTTCCTTTACACAAGAAGACCATAAAAGAAGACTCCCTGCAAAGACCATCGAAAGTATGATAAATCTATTAAATATATTTTTTCTCATTTTTCTAAGTTTTGTTTCACTAAAAGAAGTGAAGATTAATAACCAGGATTTTGTGAAAGACCCCAAGATTGTACTTCATTTACCGGAATAGGCAATACAGGAATAATATTAGCGGTTCCTGTCAGAGAATGTGATTGGCAACGGCCTTTCACCTCTTCTGACAGTGTATTCAAATATCTACCCGTACGAATTAAGTCCCAGTAACGTAGAGTTTCCATGGCCAATTCGTTTCTTCTTTCTTTCCAAATGGCATTGAGTAATTCTTGTCCAGTAAGTGTATTTGGTAAAGGGTCTAAAACACCCTCTAGGTCAGCTTCTGGAATGGCATCATATTCCATGCTTCCTTCGCTAGCTCCTTTTGGATATGTACTTGCTTTTGCTCTAGCTCTAATTTGATTGACGCTAGCAATAGCAGAACTTTCATTACCAGTATGGTAAGCAGCTTCAGCATTCATTAAAATCACATCTGCGAATCTGAATTTTCTAATATTCTGTGGGGTATCTTTAATATTTGAAGGCTTGAAAGCTGGTTCTAAAGCCGCTTTACGACTTAAATATCCAGTTGCATTTTCAGCAATATCAATTTCAATCACATTACCATGAACCACAGAACCATCTCCATACATAACATTGGCTAAACGAGGATCATTAGTTTCGTAACTGTCCATTAGGTTTTGTGTTGGGTTATTAAATCCCCAGCCCCAAGTAGTTCTAGGATTTTGAATCACAGTATTTGTTGTTCCTGTTTTTCTTGGACTCCAATCTTCATTATTCGAAACACATTGTACTTCAAAGATAGAACCAGAACCATTTTCCCCTTCCATCTCGAAGATAGAAGAATAGTTGCTAGCTAAAGAATATTCACCGCTACCAATAATGGCATTGGTTAAATCATAAACTTCTTGCCAATTGTGATTGTTTGCATTTTCAGTTCCGATTTGATACATAGCTACACGTGCTTGGTAGGCTAATGCTGCACCTTTGGTTGCTCTTCCCATTTCGTTGGCATCAAAAGCTGATTTTTCAGGAAGTAAGCTAGCTGCCATGGCAAAATCTGCATCTATTTGAGCATAAGTTTGAGCAAGGCTTGCACGTTGTACATTATCAATTTCGGAAGGATTAACTGGAGCGTCAAACAAAGGAACACCACCAAACAATCTGCTTAAATAGAAGTAATAATATCCTCTGAGGAAATAAGCTTCTCCTAATAATTGATTCTTAATTTCAGTATTTACGCCTTCAGCTTCAGGAAGGTTAAGGATAACTGTATTACAACGGAAAAGTCCGATATAAACATTATGCCAAACCGCTGCTGTGAAGCTATTATTAGCAGTTGTTCTCCACTCTTGCATTTCTGTAATTTGTGGCAAATCACTTGGCATACTTCCTTTTTCACTGTCGTCGCTCATGACATCACCAAACATCCATTCGTAGTTGTGGTCAGCATTGTCAACCTCATCCCAAGAAAGTGGATCGTAACAAGCATTTACGGCTAGGGTAGCATTTTCTGCAGTATTAAATAGATTTTCACTGGTTTGAACCCCCAGTGGTTCTTTTTCTAAGAATTCCTTTTTACAAGCTGAAGTTAACAACAGACTGATAAATAAAAGAGGAATGATATATTTACTTAAATTCATAATTTTCTTTTTTTCTAGTTAACTCAATTAATTAAAAGGTCAGTTGAATTCCGAACATAAAAGTACGAGCTGTTGGGTAATTCGCAATATCAATACCAGAATATAGTGGATTGTTATAGTAATCTCCAATTTCTGGGTCAAATCCTTTATACTTGGTGAAAGTAAGTGCATTATCTATAGAGAAATAAACTCTCAAATTAGAAACATACTTTTTCTTCACTGGAACGGTATAACCAATCTGAACATTTTTCAACCTGAAATAGCTACCATCCTCAACATATCTGTCAGAGAAAGTTTCTATGTTTTTATTTAAATCTTTATCCGTCATTCTAGGTACATCGCTACTGGTGTTTTCTAGTGTCCATCTGTCCATTCTATCTGCAACAGAGTTTTCCCAACCATTAGAAGAATTAGTGAAACGAGTTAAGCCATTCACCACTTCATTACCTTGGCTACCTTGTAAGAATAATTTCAGGTCGAATCCGCTATAGGCTAAGTTTACATAACCACCATAGATAAAGTCAGGAGTAGCACTACCTAAATAAGTTCTATCGTCTTCGTTGATTTTACCATCATTATTACGGTCGACGAATTTCACATCACCAGGAGCAGCATTGGGCTGAATAGCTTCACCTTCTGCATTTACATGTGCATCTAGTTCAGCTTGAGTATTAAAGATACCATCGGTTTCAACTCCATAGAAATAAGCTAATTCTTTACCCTCCTAAGTTCTTGTGGTATTACCTACTTTGCTAATGTTTCCACTTTCAATAGGCTCACCACCAGCTAAACTGGTTACTTCGTTTTTGATGGTACTAAAGTTGACACCAACTTCATATTTCAACTTATGATCTGCATTTCTATATCCTAAAGTTAATTCGATACCAGAGTTTTTCATTTCACCGGCATTTACGAATGGAGCAAAAGCACCTACATATTCAGGAATTGGAACTTGTAATAACATATCAGATGTTGTTCTTTGGTAATAATCGAAGATGAAAGAAACTCTATCGTCGAATAAACCAGCATCTATACCAATATTTACACTTGTAGAAACTTCCCACTGAATTTCTGGGTTACTCAATGTGGTAGGTATAGAACCTGAAACAGGAAGGCCACCGAAAGGATAATAATTACCATGAGTTACTGTAGTTACATAAGCATAGTTTCCAACAGAACCTTCGTTACCAACTTGTCCCCAGCCTCCTCTTAATTTAAGAGCTGTTAACCAATCTTGTTCACTTAAGAAGTTCTCTTTCTTCATATTCCAACCAGCTGAAAATGATGGGAAATAACCCCAACGGTGGTCTTCAGTAAATTTAGAAGAACCATCGGCTCTCATAGTAGCTGTTAATAAATATCTATCCTTGAAGCTATAGTTGATACGAGCAAAATAAGACAATAAAGAGTGTTCCCACTGGTTTGAGTTAAAAGAAGCATCTAAGCTTTCAGCAGAAGAAGGATATTGTAAGGCTTCATCTTCAGGAACATTATAAGTAGTTAGTTCAATTTCTTCCCAATTGGAGTATTGAGATTCCATACCAGCCATAGCATTCAAGCTATGTTCTTTAATTTGAAGATTATAGTTCAAGTAGTTTTGCCAATCCCAATGAATAGAATTTGCTGGCTTGTTATATAATGAACTTTGAGAACGTTGCTCATCGGTAGAGATGAAGAACTCAGGAGAATAGTTTTTATAGTTATAGGAGCGATAATCAAATCCATATTGAGATTTAAAGGTTAAACCTTCAATGATTTGAGCTTCGGCCCAAACAATATTTAAAGATTTGAAATCTTTAGTTTTTGCATATTTAGATTCGTCAACAATACGTGCAGGGTTATTGATATAAGACAAATCGGCTCTTCCCCAATTATTAGTTGTAACATCCCAAGCTGGAGTTACAGGATCTGCTCTTAAAGCACCGGGTAAAACACCTTCGTATAAATCGCCATTATAATTGGATTGTTCCATATTGAATAATGAAGAATTCAATCCACCTTTTAACCATTTTGTGAATTTCACTTCGGTATTGGCTTTTAAATAGATATTTTGAACACCACTATTCTTAACAATACCATCTTGCTTGAAATATGTACCACTCATTTGGTATTTTACGCTTTCGTTACCACCTAAAACAGATAAAGAGTAATAGGGTTACCCATTTAGTTCACAAATAGTTGTATATGAGTATATTATTTTGT
>NZ_JABKCA010000140.1 GCF_013166655.1 Lentimicrobium sp. L6 | reverse complement strand
TACAAAATAATATACTCATATACAACTATTTGTGAACTAAATGGGTAACCCTAAATAATAATATCAAATTATTAAGAATATCATTTTTAAACGATAGCAATAACTTAAATCAAAATATGAAATCAATTCTGTACTATTTATTTATTGGACTATTTATGGTCCTCAGTTCTTTCACATATTCTCAAAATATTGAGGCATGGGAGTTTAGTAGTGCTCCAAAAATGAGACATATTAATAAGGTTGCATTCAACGAAAGCAGATGTTTTTTAGTTGGTGGCTGGGAAAGTAATGATGCCATATCAACAATATATTATTCCGATGATACTTGTCAAAACTGGTTGTTGGCTCTTGATAATGTAAATGCATGGTTGCATGACATCTCGTTTCCCAATGCAAATATTGGATACTCAGTAGGTACCTCTGGAACTATTTTAAAATCAACAGATCAAGGGGGCTCTTGGGAACAAATAGAATTACCAGGGAATCTCTCTGGAAGAAACTATTACGCGACCCATTTTACAAATGCTACTACAGGTATTGTATTGGGAGGAAACGAAAGTAACGATGCCATTAGAACTATAATCAAAACAAATGATGGCGGACAGACTTGGAGTATCATTTCGGACAACTTAGGACCAATGTTAAGAGATGTTTTCTTTGTTAATGAAACCATTGCATATGCATGTGGTGATAATGGAACTGTTTTAAAATCCACAGATTCAGGTGATACTTGGAGTGATTTATCGCCAACTGGAAACCTGCAAAACAGAAGGTTAAATAGCATTTATTTTTCAAATGAAAATGTTGGAATCATAGTTGGGGGGAACCCAACAAATGATTCTATTCAGACCATTATAAAAACTACAGATGGTGGCGCAAATTGGTCTATTGTTAAAGACCAAGTAGACCATATGTTAAATGCTATATCTAAATATGATGACGATGTCCTTCTTGCTGTAGGTAATTATGGAAGCTTTCTTCAAACAGAAGACATGGGTGATAATTGGTTTGATTATTCTTTACAAGCCAATGACACTGTTCACTTAAACGATATTGGTTTCAAAAATAAGTTTCTGGGCTTAACTGCAGGGAATTATGGAAAATATGGATGTTTTAATGATTTCACTGGAAACCTAGCCACATCACAATTAAACGAACCAGCTCTAGTACTCACCTCTTCAAGCGTAAAATTTTCTGGGAGTACCAATCCAAATGGTTCAGATACTGAAGTCATTTTTGAGTACGGTGAAAATAATTTATTCGATCAATCTGTCTCCGTTTTCTATGAGGCTATTAATGGAGAAGATGATATAATAATAGATCTAATTGTTTATCAATTAAATGAAAATACCAAATACTCTGGTCGTATCAAAACTAGTAATATTCATGGAACAAGTTATAGTAACATCATTGTATTTTACACAGGATTAGACTATATTCCTAATTTCAGTTTTGAAAACTGGACAGAAAACACTACTTCAATATTGGATGATTGGGGATATTCAGGGAGTGTTTCGCAAATAACATCTCCAAATAATTCTCAAGCTGCTTTACTTCAAACTAACGATGATGATATAGGAGCAATATTTTTAGGCTCTCCTGGAGATAATGGTTTAGTCGGTGGTGTCCCTTTTAACAGCAGGCCAGATTCTGTATCAATATGGCTTAAATATGATATTGCTGAAAACGATACTGCCTTAGTAATCTCTATGTTGAAATTAAATGATGAATCGCTTATCTCAAATAATTTCCAACAAGTTTACGGTTCCTCAAATGAAGAATTTATAAATGTAAAATTTGCAATTAACTACTTGAATGAAATGCAACCAGAACAATTATTTTTTGGTATAGTTAGTTCAAATGTTTTCTCAGGACAAACCAATCCTGAAAGTAATATCGCAATTGATAAAATAGAGTTTATTAATTCTTCGGAACAACTTCCCAATAATAATTTTGAAAATTGGACAGAGGAGTCTGAGTTTACAATCAATAAGTGGTATTCAAATCAGGACAATAACGACCCTACTCCAATCGTAGAAAAAAATAATGAAGCATTCTCAGGAAACTTAGCCTTAAAACTATCTAATTCTATAGGTGAGCAAAACATGAAATTTGCTCATTTATCTTCATACCATAATAAATATGAATATGGCCCCAGTTTCCCCGTTTACTCAAACGCTGAAAAATTCTTCTTTTATTATCAGTTTTATCCCGAAAATGACGATAGCTTGTTTATAAATGTAGAAATGTATTCAAATGGTGAAGTTATTGGAAATGGTTATCAATTCATTGTTCAATCAGTAAATGAATACACGCTAAAAGAAGTTCAAATAAATTATTTCAATGAAGGGCAAGCAGATAGTGCATCTATATATTTTACAATTGCAAAAAATAATCATCAAGGAGTCCCTGGAGATTCATATGCTTTACTTGACAATATGAGTTTTGATGCCATTATCCAACCTCAAAATATTTCTGAATCATTTCAATTAAATGAATCCTTTAGTATTTACCCAAATCCAACAAATAACTATGCCAATATAGATATTCTAAAGCTAAAGAATAATGACCAGGCCATAGTAAAAATTTATGGTATAAATGGTGAACTAATCTATATTAAAGAAATTTCAAAATATGATAATGACATTATAATAGTTGATTTACAAGGTATTTCACCTCAATTATTAATTGTGGTAGTTGAAATAAATAACAAAGTATATACTAAGAAAATAATTAAAAAATAACATATGAAAAATCTTCTACTATTCATCATTCTTATTTTAGGATTGTTTCCAATGGATATTCAAGCACAAACAAGTGTGTCCGACCCTCCTGGCACAAGTGTTTCAAGTACCCCAAGCAGCGGTGTATATATTGGTAAAACTGGAGGGAAAACATTCTCCTACACTAATACAAATTGGCCAGACTGGATGGAAACTTGTTATACATGGGGGCTTGGTACTACACTCAACGATGTGATCAATGGATATAGCCTCGATGTAAATTGCCCTGTCATGGACGACCTAAGTTATGCAGCGGGTTCTTCTAATTTATCAGGCGGAATTATTGTATATACAGGTAATACAAACTACAGGTTTTTAAATACAAGTAGTTCTTGGGTAACTCAATCAGTATCTGTAAAAATGACCATTACAATAACAGATGCTGGGGGCCCAGTCACAATTAGTCAGTCGGGCTCATTATTACTATTTCCAATTGAAAGTAATTTTAATGAACATGTAATTATTGAAGCTTATGGGCCTTCTAATGCCAATTATATTGGAAGTAGTAATGCCAACCAATGGACTCCAGCAGTAGAGTTATTTGATAATTTACATACTGATCCATCAAGCTTTATATGTACATCATTTGATAATGGAAGTTTTTATTCATTTTCAACTACTGCTGTAGCCTCCAACTCAGGTCCGTATTGTCCTGGTGAAACAATTACCTTAACATCTAGCGGAGGTACTTCATATAGCTGGACAGGACCAGATAGTTTCTCATCAGCAGTTAATAATCCTACAATTCCAAACTCAACCTCCTCAAATTTTGGAACCTATATTGTTGAAGTAACAGATGCAAACGCTTTTAATTGTGTCGATACGACAAAAACAATTGTAAACGAAACTATTGATAATACTGCCCCAATAGCTATTTGCAAAAATATTGAAGTTGAACTAAACGCTGCAGGTAATGCAACTATAACAGCTTCACAAGTTGACAATGGAAGTTCAGATGCATGTAGTGGAATAGCGTCACTTAGTGTTTCTCCAAACTCTTTTGACTGCAATAACATTGGAAATGTTACAGTAACCCTTACTGTGACAGATAACGCCTCAAATACAGCAACTTGTAATTCAACAGTAACAGTGAAAGATATAACACCACCTGTTGCATCATGCAAGAATGCTACTATTTATCTATCAGGCTCCAAGAGCTCTAATCGAAACCACAATCAAAATTCAAGACTTCCGGCTCCCCCTGCTAGCATACCTATTCCTACTTCAGAAGTTAATAATGGAAGTTCAGACGAATGTGGTATAGCCAACCTTTCAGTTTCCCCTGCAACAGTAGATTGCAGTAATCTGGGAACAAATACAGTTACTCTAACAGTAACTGATAATGGAGGAAATCAAAGTACTTGTACATCAACTGTAACTGTTGTTGATGATGTACCTCCGGTTATTACTGTTTGTGCTTTAAACCCTGCAAACATACCTGCAAATTCAGCATGTCAAGCTTCTACTCCAGATTTCACTGGACAAGTTACTGCCACTGATAATTGTACAGCATCTCCTTCAATAACACAATCTCCTAGTATTGGATCTACTTTGGGGTTAGGGACTACTACAATTACCCTTACTGCAACCGATGGCAGCGGAAATACTGCTACTTGTACCGTGAATCAGACTGTAGTAGATAACACAGCTCCAACTATTACAGTCTGCGCCTCAACCCCTATTTATATAATTGCTAATGCTTCCTGTCAAGGGACTGCTCCAAATTTAACCGGTTCTGTTACTGCTACTGATAACTGTACAGCCTCTCCAACCATTACTCAATCACCAGCTGCTGGTGCTACTCTTGGTTTGGGGACCACTACAATTACTCTTACAGCAACCGATGGTAGTGGTAATACCCATTAGCGTTAACTTAAGCTGTATATTTTTTTAAGTTACAGATATACATATGATTACAAGACTATTTCTTTCTGACTT
>NZ_JABKCA010000139.1 GCF_013166655.1 Lentimicrobium sp. L6 | reverse complement strand
ATTGCTTACGCTTCGATTAAATTACACGAGACTTAAATGGGTAACCCTATTATTAGATTTCGCGGCCTTGGCAGGTGCCGTATTGGTTTTAGGCTTGTTATTCTTCTACCTTCGTAGAAAAGAGTTAGTCTTAGAATCTGGCGATGCATGGAGCAGCTTCTGGACTAATATGGCCAAAAAAGCTTTATTAAAATTGAGTTCAGAAAAAACAGATAAACGAAATTGGCGTCCTAACATCATATTGTTTAGCGGAGGAGAAGAATCAAGACCCCATTTAGTTGAATTAGGCTTAGCCTTATCTGGGAAACTGGGCGCTCTTACCGACTTTGAATTATTGCTTCATCCTTCTCAAAGTAAGAATAAAAAAACTATTGAAATAGCAACTACTAAAACTAAGGAGGTCAATTTCTTTAAACGAAAATTCACTTGTGATACTATAGAATCTGGAATCGAATTAGTAACCAGCGTATATGGTTTTAGTGGTTTTGAACCCAATACCATCATGATGGGTTGGAGTAGGAATGTGAAAAATGGAAATTTCTTAGCAAATGTACTTACCGACCTAAAAAACAAAGACTTGAATGCAGTATTTTTAGACTATGATAAAAAGGCCAGTTTTGGAAAAAAAGAAACCATAGACATATGGTGGAATGGGAAAGGTAGAAATCTGAGTTTTGCATTGAATTTAATGCGGATTCTACTAACTGCGCAAGAATGGCGTGATGCTCATTTGCGGATTTTAATTATCAATCCGAATAGCCAAAATACAGATAGATTATATAGAAATACGAAAATCCTACTTGAGGAAAAAAGAATAGAAGCCAGCGTTAAGATTATTAGCGATGATTTTGGAAATCGTAGCCTAGATCTGGTCATCAAGAGTGAATCTACCGAAGCAGATTTAATTATTCTTGGAATATCAAGCAATCAAAGCAATTATCAAAAAGAGTATATAGAGAAGATAAATAAGGTTTCTGAATTGAATTCAAGTATCATGATATTGAGCCCTTCAAATGAATTTGAAGAGATTAATCTTGTTGATATACCCATTAAAAACAAACCATTAGAGACCGAGAATCCTGAATTACCTAACTTAAAACCTATCCCCAAAATAGAAAACAAAGTCCTAAAAATAAGGATAGAACAGTTGGATGAGGATTTACGAGGAATAGTGACTGAGTTTTCCGATCGTACACTGAAAGATGCAGGTCTTTATGAATTGAATTTAGTTTCTATTTTACAGGAATTTGTGCTTCAAAATTTAAACACCTTATTAAGTTCTATACAAGAGCTCAAAGGCAAACAATTATCTAGAGGCATACACAAGCAGCATCAAATATTTTTGAATTTTAGTGTTCAGTACTTTGATAATCTAGCAAAAGAAAATCTTTTGAAAACCAAGGAAATATTGAGTCAGGGAATTCATTCTTTCCTTCTAAAACTTGACAATCATCTATACGCAGCACCAGAAACTATCATTATTCCTTTGGTGGAGCAAAATACAGATAAAGAGAAATTCATTTATATTAAATATCGTGAGCTTCTATATGCACATAGTCAAGGCTATTTGCAACCTGTAGCTTTAGAACAATTGAAGATTTATGAAGAATCTAGCCTTTATGTATTCTCACAACTAAAAAAAGTGATTTTATTAGTCAGTGATATCTATAGTAAGTCGATTTCAAAAAATAGCTATGGAATTGAACTACTGAATCAAGATATGAATCAGGTTCGTGATATCTTCTCCGCCCTAGATCAAAAACAGAGAAATCAGCTTGTAAAAAGCAAATCAATTTTAATAGACATAGTGCGTAATCAGATAACGAATATTACTTTGGATTTAATAAGTCCAGAAGTCAAAAAACTTATTCGAAACAAAATAAAAGTAAAACATCCTTCACTTTCAGACCTATTTGAATCTTTTCCTGAAGATTGGGCTATCAGATTGAATTTGATCAACCAAGCCATCGGTTTGGATTGTCATATTTTTACAGAACAAAAAATAATCCAGTCAATAATAGCAAAAAATAATGAACGCATTGGCAATCTGGTGAAGGAAAGAGTGCTTCAACCCTATGAATTAATTCAGAGGAATATTGAAAATTTACAATCTGAAACAGATGTTAAGCTAAAAGAAGTTTCATTCACTGAAAATATAGATGTGAAAGAGATATTTTCCGAAGCCCATCTCAGGATATATGAGATTTTGGAGAAACTGCCGAAAGAAATAGAAATATCTGAAGCTCCTTCCGAAGAATCTTTAAATGTAAAAGTAGCACCACAAAAAATAGCCCGCTATTATATCGACACGTACTTATATGAGCCATTTTATAGGGAATTAGCAGAACTAGAAGCACTTTGCCAGCAGGCCATAGTTGACGGAAAAGAGTCCTCGAGTTTGATAAAATTCCGGATGGATAACGAAAGTGAAGAGGAGCCTACAGAGGTTTTCGCATATAAAAGCTTAACCGTTTTCTTAAATGAAATTTTAAAGCAAATATTAAAAACGCAACAGGCAATTATTCTGAAGCTTCATAGAATGGAAACTCAATCCGAAGCTATGATTAAAAATGCTTTAGCTCCATTGTTTTCCCATGCTATCATAGAAGCTGAGCTTGAAATCTCATCTCTATTGAGGGAACAGAAAAGTAAAAAAATAAGCTTAGGATTATTTACTAAAACTTCATTAATTAGAAATAAAATCAATTCCCTATTAACTGATTTGTTATACAGTTCCAGTGACGGAATGATCATGGCTCAAAAGTATCTTCTTCATCAAGAGAATTCTTTAAGCAATAATCAACAAATTCTAGATATAGCTGACCGTCAGATGCCAGAAGATACTGTTTTAGCCAAGGCTCCCATTTTTTATAGGACTTTATTTAACAGCAGTTCATTAATAAATGAAGACTACTGGGTTCCTATGCTTAATGAAACTCAACTGTTGAAAGAATCCATAAAAAGACATAAAGAAGGATATGGAGGAGCAATTTTAATTAAAGGTGCCCATGGTTCTGGCAAAACCGCCTTGAGCCGATTTGTGATGAATCGTTTTTTCAAGAAAGATAGAACTTTTAGTATACAAGCCCCAAAAGGAGGATCGATTTCTCTAAATGATTGGAAAAGCCAAGCTGTGAAGGCTCTGGGATTGAAATCTTATACCACAGAATTAAGCCAACATCTTCCTACAGAAAGTGTGATTTTAATAAATGATTTTGAGCTGTGGTGGGAGAGAACAATAAATGGAATGTTGGTGATTGAAGAAATTATTGAATTGATCAATCAAAATAGTCATCAAATTTTATTCATTATCAATTCCAATTCCTATGCCATTAAGCAGATTAATCAGCTTATTTCTTTAAACGAATATTTCATTGCGATACTCGATAAGCAAGCTTTTGATGCACGTCAATTACAACAACTTATTTATAATAGACATAAATCCAGTGGACTTACTTTCTATTATCAAGAGGAGAGCGAGGATAGTCTTTCTCAAATTAAAATGGCTACTTTATTCAATCAGTATTTCAGATATTCACAAGGGAACCCAGGAGTGGCCATGAATGCCTGGCTTGCAAATATTGTTAAGATTGAACAGCAAAATATATTTATTAAGAAACCTGAACTTCCAAATCTGGATGTTTTAATGAACATAAGACCCGATTGGCTGATTCTTATTGCCTTGTTTATTCAACATAAAGTGATGACTACAGAAAAACTATCCAGAGTAATGTTACTAAGCCATGAGGAGTCATTTAAATTGATCAGACAGTTGCTTAATGCAGGAATCTTGGTTCATAAAGGGAAAGAGATTTATACTATCAATAAATATTTGGAACCCTTTTTAGTGAATATTAGTTTGAAAAAGGGAATCATTTAAAAAAATAATTATGTATTTAACACTCCTATTAGTCATTATAGCGGTATTTTCTTTATTTAGGCTCTTCTATTTTTTTCATAGAAAGCTTGCTCTTCCTATCATTTGGAAACACTATTTGGGATATTTATTGCCGGTTGTGGAATTAATAAGTTGGCTTGGTGTTGTCATTTGGGCAATACGGTTTGTATATGCTCGTCAAGATTTTATCATTCTGATTGTCTTCGGATGTTTAGTTTTGTTGATGATCGTCCCCGTTTGGTTTTTATTACGTGATTTTCTATTTGGCGTCATTTTAAAACTTCAAAGAAAAATTGAAGTGAACCGCGAAATTAATGTGGAAGGTTTAATAGGGAGCGTTATTAAAACAGGATATTTCTCCTTTGATATCCTCACACCTCAAGGGAGTAAAGATGCAATACCCTATAGTAGAGTCATTTCAAAAGTGATATCACATGATAGCGATAACTCAAATCTCGTAAAAAAGAAATTGATATTCACATTTAGCTCAACAGAATTCTCCCAAGTCACACTAACAAAACTTCAAACCCTTTTAATCAATTGTCCATTTGTAGCCAGTTCAGAACCCCCTTTAATTGAAGAGCTTGTTCAGCAGAATGAATCACAAAAAGTGGTGGTATTCGTTTATACTTTAAAAGCGGAGCATATTGACAAAATCAAAGCCTATGTGGCCAAGCATTTTGATGGTCTACTACTTTCTTAAGAAGCTTCTCTATTTCTGTTCTGTCACATAATGGAAAAACCAGCAGTATTGACCACCCTTTGCCGAAGTTGTTGACCAGCCCTCATATTTACCTAAAATGGATCTTGATTCAACATGAATTAATTATTCAAATTAATTTATAGGGTTACCCATTTAAGTCTCGTGTAATTTAATCGAAGCGTAAGCAATC
>NZ_JABKCA010000138.1 GCF_013166655.1 Lentimicrobium sp. L6 | reverse complement strand
AAATGCCTTTTTATCTACCTGAAGGAAGTAAAATTTATGCTGATTCCGGATATACAAATTATAAGATTGAAGATATGCTTAAAGATGCAGAGAAAATAAATCTATTGGTTGCTCGCAAAAGCAACTCTAAACGCAAAAGAGAAAGGTATATGGAGTACATTATTGAAAGCATGAGGAAACGAGTAGAAACAACCTTTAGTGAAATTTCAACTTTATTACCTAAGAAAATCCATGCTGTTACATCTTATGGATTTGTTCTTAAAGTTATAATGTTCTTGTTTTCATATACATTAAATAAAATAGACTGCTAGCAACTTGAGTTAATTATTAAGTTCTCTGACTTGAATAAAGTGACCTTCGGCATCCATTCTAATTATTTTCGATTTAAGGCCTTTTGAAACCTGAAATCTATATATTTCTGCGGGCCATGCAGGAGATTCTAACTTCTCTTTCATGTCCGATATTTTCCAACCACTATAATGAGATGCTTTAAGTGCTTGGAGACCATAGTAAGCCCATTGATTTGTGTTCTTGTCTCGTACCAATAGCCATGTATATTATAAATCGCCCTACTCAATTCTCCTGGATTATCCACAAATTCCACCTCAAAATAATTTGGTTTTCATCCGTTTATATTTTTGTTTTTATTCATATTCAATTGTTTCAATTCACTGCGTTAACGCTAAGAGAGTAAGATTTCATCCTCATGCTCTATGGCAATAGTCGTGTGTGCTTGGCGTTGAAGTCAGTTTCATAATCGGGGTTTCTCAATATGCTGAGATATTTCAACCTCCAGAAAAAATCGACCTTTATGCAGCTTCCTGCGAGACATCTACTCCTAACTCTCTTAGCCGTTGCAGATGTCTCTTAATTTGTTTTTCTTTTGTTATTTTGTCTAAATAACTTCCACCTAATTCTTTATAGGATTCTTTGTTTTTTATGATGAAATAAGCTGCGATTATTATCTTGTGACCAACAGCCACTAATGCCCGCTTTTTACCTCTTCTACCGACCAAGCTATCATATTTACCACGCAAATAAGTCCCTTTTGTTCTGGTTGCTGCCCATGCACATTGAATAATCATCGCTTTAAGCCACTTGTCTCCATGCGTGGTTCTTGAACTTTTTTTTTACCAGCACTCTCATTATTACCTGGGCATAACCCTGCCCAAGATGCCAAGTGTTGTTCATCAGGGAAATTATCCATATTGTTTCCTATTTCCGCTAGTATATATGATGCAGATTCTTTATCAACTCCTGGAATAGTAGATAACAACTCGGCATCAAGTACTATCTCGTTTTCTTTTAACTTGTTATCTATCTGCTTATTCAATTCACTGATTAGAAGCCCCTTGTCTTTTATTGATTGTTTTACCATTTTAAGCATGAACTTATGATGCTCCGTCAAGTTACCTGTTAGCGCAACTGCTAATTCTTGCTCTGAAGCTTTCATCTTTCCATGGCGTAGCTTTGCTAATTCTTCTGGGTACCTTCACCTTCAATCAACGCATCTATGATTTTAGTAGCTACAGCTCCGGATAGGCTACTGACAACAGAAGATAGTTTTATATTGGCATCTTCCAAAAACTTATGTATCCTATTTTTTTCTGATGCTGCTTGCTCAATTACCCGACGTTTATATCTTGTCAAATCTCGCATTTCTCTATCTGACTTTGGAGGAATAAAACTCCCTTTTAGTAAACCTGCTAACAAAAGCTTAGCAATACGCCTACTATCTTTTTTATCAGTTTTGTTTCAGGGTATATTCTTTAAATGACGGGCGTTGACCAAAATAATCTCAAAATCTTCTTCTAAAATGTTGTAAACTGGTTTCCAGTATACTCCTGTGCTTTCCATAGCTACATGAGTTATGCCTAACGACTTTAACCAATCCCTAAGTGATTCTATTGACTCGGTAAAAGCATTATAACTGCGAGTTTCCGTTTTTATGTCTTTTCCTTGCACCGATGATACCAAAACTGATTTGTGAATGTCTATTCCACACCCTTTTTCTATCACCTGTTCGAATTCGATTTTATCTGTTGTCATAACTGTATCATTTTACTCTAAAGTTACATCAATATGCTATAATCATGCTCGTGTGTGTCTTTTTTTTTGTCATGGGTGTTTCATTTGATTACCTTTAGAAAGAAATTTGCCATATACTATTTAAAGAAAATCTATTAACCTTCGATTATTAAATAATTGCCACAGAAAGTCAATAATGCATTAGATTTGTTTTAATAATCATGCTTTATAGCGCGCTATATCAAATGATTATTAAGTAAAAGATGATGTGTTATTGGCTTTTCTACTAGTAGATTTCGATAATTAGCCCATCTATTTCCCCAAATTTCATTGAGTTATCATGATTGCTCTTCATAAATCTGGGTCATTTATAAGCTAATTATCTGAAAATGTGGCCTGATTTAATATCAAACTGAGGCTATTAGGTATTATTTAGTTATTTCTGTAGCGAGTGGTTTTGAATGAAACTATATTTTTATATGCCTAGCGTAATAATTATACGATTTACCATAAGGGTTTAAATAGATTCTAATATTTCTTAAGTTTTCAAATTTAGTTGTGATAAAAATAACCTTATAAGTTTCTTTCAAATACATCGGTGTTATATATGGTTCATGTTTTTTCTACAATTTCAATTCCAAAGCCACCAACTCAGCCAAGTCCATATTCTTCATCTGCTCTTCTTGCTCGGTAAACTTAATACCATCAGTGAGCATAGTCATACAGAAAGGACATCCTGTGACAACAATATCGCATTTGGTTTCGGAGACATCCTCCATGCGTTCCATATTCACTTCTTTGTTCCCCTTTTCAGCTTCTTTAAACATCTGAGCACCACCAGCACCACAGCATAAAGCAAAGCTTTTACTTCGTTTCATTTCTACTCTGTCATCAGCTAGAGCATCCAGAATATTTCGTGGGGCTTCGTATTCGCCATTTCCTCTACCCAAATAACAAGGATCATGATAGGTGATTTTTTTTCCTGCCAGTGCCTTTTTCGTCAATTTAAGTTTGCCTTCTTTTATCATTTTCTCTAAGAACTGACTGTGATGCCATACTTCGTAATGGCCATCATAATCTGGATATTCATTTTTAAGGGTGTTAAAATCGTGAGGATCACAGGTGATGATTTTCTTTACCTCATAGGCATTCATCACTTCAATATTCATCATGGCTTGCATCTGAAATAGCATTTCGTTTCCAGCTCTACGGGCTGTGTCACCGCTATCACTTTCTTCTACTCCAAGCACCCCATAACTGACTCCCAGATGGTGTAATATCTTCACAAAATCGCGGGTAACTTTTGTATATCTATCATCGAAAGCCCCAGCACTACCTACCCAAAACAGATATTCGGGAGCATTTCCTGCAGCATGTAATTCACTATATATAGGGACTTCTATTTTAACTTTTTCTTTAGTATCCATTTTTCAATATTTAAAGATCTGTAATTATGCGTTTGTGAATAAATCCTCAGCCCACTTCATTCTATCATCTTGGCTATATTGCCATGGAGCTCCATTATTTTCAATGTTTTGGAATACAGTATTCAGTTCTGCTGGAGCAGCACTTTCTTCCATGACCAAGTATCTACGCATATCGATAATCATACTGGGTTGGTTGATATTCACAGGGCATTCCTGAGCGCAAGCATTACAAGTGGTACAAGCCCAAAGCTCTTCGGCGCTGATATAATCACCCAATAAACTTTTACCATCGTCGAACTCTGAACCATTTTTAATTAGACCTGGACCTTTCTCGTCCATCCTGCTTCTCACATTCATTACTATCTTACGAGGAGATAATTTCTTACCTGTAATATTAGCCGGACAAACATCGGTACAACGACCGCATTGGGTACAGGCTAAGGAATCCAAGTAATTCTTCCAGTTGACGTCTTCAATATCTTTCACTCCAAATTTCTCTATTTCAGCTTCCTCTTCTTCAGGAGGATCTGCAAAGGCAGCATTAGGGTCCATCATCAGCTTAACTTCTTTGCTTATGGATTCCATATTATAGAGTTGACCTAAAGGTTCTAGGCGACTAAATAAAACATTGGGAATAGAAGAATATACATGGAAGTGTTTGGAATAGGGCAAGTAATTGGCAAAGAAAAAGATAAGCAAGATATGTGCCCACCAGTTGATTTCATGGCCAATATGTAAACTTGAATAATCCATTGAACTAACTAAAGTGGCCAATTGCTGACTCACCGGATAAACACCAAGAATTGCCTCCCCAGAACTTAATTTTTCTGCCACATAGAAGGTGTTCATTCCTAAGAGACTAATCATTAAAAAGAGGATGATACTCAAAGCAATATTAGCGTCGGTATGTGATTTATGGGTCATTTCGATACCATCGAAGCGTTTCACCTTACCCGATATTCTACGGTAGAGAAAAATGAGCATGGCCAGAGCAATAAAGGCAGCCATAATATCTCCAGATGCCACTATAAAGCTATAAAAACCACCTAAGAAACTCAATATTCTCTCGGTACCAAATAAACCATCAATTACCATTTCAATACTTCCAAGTGTTATCACCAAGAAGCCCCAGAATACCAAAGCGTGAATGAGTCCAACCACAGGCTTCCTCAGAATTTTCTTTTGTCCAAAAGCCACATTCATCATGATATTGAATCGTTTACCGAAGTCTTTGACCTCAAATGGCTTGGTGAGTTTAAAGAACAAATAATACCTTTTGAAAGAATAGGCAAAGATGCCCAAGGTCATTAGCAATGACAAGCTAAATAGAATTTGTTTAAGCATATTGATAGGTTTAGGGTTTCGAGAACAATATTAAGAAAAATTGCCATGCTTGCATAGGATTGTTGGATATTTATTCTGTAAAAGACGGAGTTCAATGAGGGCCTAAAGTATTTAGAGTTCATAAAGTGTACCCAGCACCCAGCACCCAGCACCCAGCACCCAGCACCCAGTACCCAGTACCCAGTACCCAGTACCCAG
>NZ_JABKCA010000137.1 GCF_013166655.1 Lentimicrobium sp. L6 | reverse complement strand
CATGCTGCATTTTTTCTCTAAAATGCTCAGTATATAACGGTGCGAAACTTCAGTATAGTAATACTTCGAATTCGGATTTTCCTCTTCTATTTTAAATCACAATGCTCTCTTATTAGAGACATTTTTAACATGAATATTTGATATTCAATGACCCTATCATGTATAATCACCAAAAAGTAAAAAAGAAAAGAGAAGCTTGGCTGACCCTTATTGCTATGCTATTCATTATAGCAGCATGGATAGCTGGTGGCTTAGTTGAGAATGCTGATATCTTATCTACGATTAAAGAAAAGATGCCAGATATTGCCAAATTTGAAGAGCTTGAATCCTCAACTTATAAAATATATAATGCTGAAGATATGGTGTTGGGCTATCTCAGTGTAGAATCGGCAATGGGTTATGGTGGTCCATTACAAATGGCCGTAGCAGTTGATCAAGATGGGAAAATATTTGATTTGGCTGTGGTAAGCTCCAAAGAAACCCCATCCTATTTAGAAAAAGTTTTAGATACCGATTTTCTGGATGATATTATTGGTAAATCATTCACCGATACCTATACAATAGGAGTTGATATAGATGGTATTTCCAGTGCTACTTATTCTTCAAATGCCATTTTGGAAGCTTCAAAAATGGGTGATAGGTTTGTTTCCGCCAAGGTTTTGGGTTTTGATGTTCCAGAAAAAGAAAGCCCTAGTCTACAGTTTGGTGGTGCTGAAATGGTACTCATCTTACTGTTTGCAATAGGCTATTTTGCTCACAAAAAAACCTTCAAATACAAAAAGATAGCGCGTTGGGGGACTATGCTCGTGGGCTTGTTTGTCCTCGGATTCTTCTATAATAAACCCTTCACACTTTCTATGATCAACCAATTGCTTCTGGGCTACTTTCCTCCGCTACACTCACATTTGTATTGGTATATGCTGCTTTTTGGAGTATTCTTTGTGTTTACTGTGGATAATAAAAATCCTTATTGTCAGTGGTTCTGTCCGTTTGGAGCGGCACAAGAATGTATGGGATTGGTTGGAGGTGCCAAACATCGATCGGTAGGGAAATTCAAGAATATATTCAAGTGGAGCTTAAGAATCATCACACTATTTGCAATTATTATGGCTTTGCTATTGAGAAATCCAGGGGTGACGAGTTATGAAATATTTGGAACATTATTTAAACTCACTGGAAGCAATTTTCAGTTTGCAATATTGGGAATCATATTAGTTGCTTCTATGTTTATCAAAAGACCATGGTGTACTTATTTATGTCCATTAGGTCCAGTAACCGATCATTTTTCTCATTTGCGAGGTTTGGTCATGGGAAAATGGAAAGGAAGTATGCAAAAGCATAAAAATGTATGAAAATGAATACAGAAGTTAGTAGGAGTAATAGCTTAGGAAGTATTGTTGTTATTATTGTTGTGATGATTTGTTTAGCTTTAGTTATCCTTCAGCTCTTAACAAGTATCTATAATAACCTGACATTCTAGGTATTTAAAATGAATCGAATTATAAATCAAAATAAAAAAAGGGAATTATTATGAAAAGAAGACTACAATTGATACTGATCTGTTTAATGTTCATCGGTACAGCTACAACAAAAGTATATGCTCAAGAAACAGGTCATTATGTGCCAGGTATTATGGGGATTAAAGCGGCAACCTTGCCTCCTCCAGGAAATTATTACATTATGCATAATGTTTTTTATACTGCAAATGCAACTTATGATGGAAATGGAGATAAAGCTGATATAGGTTTCGATGTAAATGTATTTGTTAATGCACATCGTTTTGTACATGTTTGGGAAGATGTGCTTTGGGGTGCTAATTACGCCGTTAATGTTATTGTACCTTTAGTAAATACTGATATCAGTATTGCTGCCTTTGGTGTGGATGCTACACAGTTTGGTGTGGGTGATATTATCCTCGACCCTATGGTATTGTTATGGAATAAACCCAAGTTTGATATCGCTTTTGGTGTAGGTGCAGTAGTGCCAGTTACAGAATATGACCCTACTAAACCCGCTGCTCCAGGCAAAGGCTTTTGGACTGGAATGCTGACATTCGGTGGAACTTATTATTTCGATGCCAATAGAACATGGACAGCCTCTCTTTTATCTCGCTATGAAATGCATAGTAAAAAGAAAGATTATGATATCACAGCGGGAAATGATTTTACTTTTGAGTGGGGAATTGGTAAAACGATTATGAAAAAAGTTATCTGGACCGTTGGAGCTTCGGGTTATGCCCATTGGCAGCTTACTGAAGACAAAGGAGACGATGTGGTTTGGGACCCAACGGTTAAGGATCAGATTTTTAGTGTAGGCCCAGAAGTACAATGTTTCATTCCTAAAATAAAATTGAATCTCGAATTAAGAGGCCTTTATGAATTTGGCGCTATAGATCGCTCTCAAGGGACAACATTATGTTTATCCTTATTTAAAGCTTTTTAATTTGACAATATTTCCTATTCAAGAAGGTTTCTAAGAGCCTTTTAGAATAGTATTCTGAGTTATTTTTTTGTTTATTCCCCGTAAAGAGAAATCATAAATATATGGTTTCTCTTTTGGGATTTATACCTCTGAGTTTTGTGACATTATTTAATATTCATACTCCCACATCGATCATCCGTCTTCCAATATCTTTCTGCCAGTTTCAGTCCCTAAATTTCAGCTTTCCCCGGTCTTCCCACCTCATGCTTCAAACTTCGGACTTCCTGCTTCTAACTTCCTCCCTTTCAATTCTCAAAAAAATCACTATTATTGTAAACAATTGACAACGAACAAATAGGAGAGAAGATGAAGAGAGTGATTTTTGTATTTACATTAAGCCTTTTGATAGGTGGTTTGATAGCTCAAGAAGTAGCACAATGGCGTGGTCCCAATAGAGATGGAAAATATCCAGACAAGGGATTAATGAAGATTTGGCCAGAAACGGGTCCAGAAATGCTATGGCATTATGATGATTTAGGCTTGGGACATGGTTCGGCAGCGGTGACTAGTGATAGAGTTTTTACTTCTGGAACTGATGAGGATGGAAATGGATTTGTGGTAGCCTTAAACCATTCAGGGGAAAAAATATGGCAAGCATCTATTGGGAAAGAGTGGATGGATAACTTCGAGGGAACCCGTTCTACTCCTCTTATTCATGGTGATAAACTATATATCATGAGCTCCTATGGTTATTTAGCCTGTATGAATACTGAGGATGGTGAAATAGTTTGGGATACGGATTTATTCAATGATTATGATGGCATAAATATTAAGTGGGGCGTTACAGAAAACCTATTGATAGATGGAGAAAAGCTATTTGTAACTCCAGGTGGAGTAAAGGATAATATTCTAGCTCTTCATAAAGATACGGGTGAATTGATTTGGAGTTCAAAGGGAAATAGTGAGATTTCTGCCTATTGTTCGCCTATAGTAATCGACCGTGGAGCCACTCGTTTACTCATTACTCAAACAGCTGAATCGATATTAGGTTTAGATGCGAATTCTGGTGAGGTTTTATGGACCTTCGAACATCCCAATAAATATTCTGTTCAGGCCAATGCACCTACCTATCAAGATGGAAAAGTTTATATCGTAAGTGGCTATGGAAAAGGAGGCGTTCAGCTTCAAATTTCGGAGGATGGTAAATCGGTAACTGAGCTGTGGAGAAATACTACCCTCGATGATAGAATGGGTGGAGTAGTTTTAGTTGACGGGAGAATTTACGGCTCCGGAGATAAAAAATCCTGGCACTGCCTCGACTGGGAAACTGGTGAAGAGTTATATAAAAGCAGGATGTTTAAAAATGGAAACATCATTTACGCCGATGGCCTCCTCTATTGTTATAGCGAAGCGGGAACAGTGGGTATTGTAGACCCAAAGAGCAACGATTATAGTTTGGTTTCTACCTTCGATGTTCCTTATGGAGAAAAATGGCATTGGGCCCATCTGGTGATTTATGACAAGAAGCTTTATGTTCGTCATGATCATTCTTTGATGGTTTATGATATTGCTGAAAAATAAGAGGTCCACGAATTTAGCTGATTAGGCTAATTTTCACGAATTGTTTTATTTGGGCTCACTAATCTCTAATAATTTGCAGAAACTTTTCCCTGTCTCCCCTTGGGGTCGGGGCAAACAGGGAAATTCAATATGCTATTTCTTATTGAATGCTAACTATTTGGTTTTAGATAAAACTATACATATTTCAAGTTCAAATAAATTATGTATTTTTGAAGTTGAATATCAATATTACATAATATTGACTCGTATTTTAATCAATATACAGCACTGATGTTGGCTTACTAAGATATTTGTTGGGGATAAACACTGAAAGTCAAATTTCTAGAGATCCATTATTTGGTCAAATATTTGAAAATCTAGTTATAATTGAATTACTTAAACATCAACTAAATAAAGGTGAAGAGCCAAACTTGTATTTTTACAGAGATAGCAATCATACAGAAGTTGATGTAATTCATCAAGCAGGAAGACAATTAATCCCCATCGAAATCAAATCAGCCATGACTTTCAATAAAAACTTTGTGAAAGGAGTGTCATATTTCCAAAAGCTAAGTCCCAAAGCAAGCAAAGGATACGTGATATATTCAGGTGATTTGGTTTTTGAGAGTGATGATTATTCTGTTTTGAATTTTGTAGATGTTAATAGGGTTTTTGAGGATTAAAAATTTACCATTCATTTTGATTTAAAAAGCAATTAAAACCTGATGGGTATCTTTCTTACATCTCTTACAATAAAAAGAATGTTGTCTGTTAATCTCTTTTATATCCTCAAAAACTTGTCTCTGTTTTTTAGTTTTTTTTGCAATGCTTATGTGTATTTATAAAACCACAATCACAATTTGTATCAAATTCCCAATATTCTTGATCATCATTCATATATTTAAATTTAGATTATTGTTATTTACAGGTAAAAATAAAATCAGTCTAAATAGGAAAGTTGATTATTCCATCAATAAACTTAATAACTGAAATTTCAGCTGTCCATTCATTACCTTGATATTCCCCTTTTGTAATGATCATTGGATTCCTAAAGCTTGACAATTCATTATCTCCATAACCATTTTTCCCATTATCTAAAGGATGGGTATCCTGAATTGGAAAATCAATATGCAAAGAATCCGCATGAATAATTTTATTACAAGCATTTCTTAATTTTAAATCGCTTTCTTCTATTTTTTTTAGAGTCCCAACTACAATATTGTAATTTCTATAATCCTCTTCATTTAATGAAGTATACTCTCTGTCTGGATAGGCTGACTCATGTTGTGCCACCTATACCGATGTAACTGTGCCACTCAAA
>NZ_JABKCA010000136.1 GCF_013166655.1 Lentimicrobium sp. L6 | reverse complement strand
CGGAGCAAATGGCTTGAAGGAATAAAAAACAATACTGTTTGACGCTCGTTAGTGATCATTCGTAGAATGTCACTATAAGGAGGAGTTTATTGTTTTTCCGGAAAGGCATTTGTGGAGTAGTCTTTGATATACAGCGGAGGTTTTGTAACACTTTTTCAAAAAGTGTTGAAGAGAAATATATTATCATGCTTTTACAGATTAAATGAACCATTTGAGTAATATATTTATTATTAATAGTTTCCTAAATTAACAAGAGAAAAAAATGACTAGATTGTCCATCCCCCATAAAAACACGTTGATCCTGTTCTACACATATATCCTATACTCTCAGTCCTTAGATTTATTTTATAAAGGATCAACAAACAACATAGAAGACAGAGTTCTCAGACATAATAAAGGACTAGAAAGCTTCACATCAAAAGGAATTCCTTGGAACTTATTATGGTACACCAAAAAGTCATCAAAAAGCGAAGCCTATAGGCTAGAAATGAAGTTAAAAAACCTTAGTAGAGAAAGATTAATAAGGTTTATTATAAAATATAAAGATGATATTATTGATACAAAGATGATTAGCATCCTAAATATTAGGGTTTCGAATAAGCCATAATAGGTTAATCATATGAAAAAGACATATATGATTAGTTCAAGCCTTGATGAATTGCATGGCAATTATCAAGATGATGACAATGCTCGCATTCGTCAGCATCCCACCTTGAGTACTTAAAAGCTTCAAATATTTATTTATTTGGAGCTTTTTCTGTTTACCAAAATTCCTTCACGAAATGGCCAAAGAGGGTTCAAGCAATATCACTAAAGAAACACCAAAAGAACAGCTCCTTTACTCAATACAATAATAGCACATAGTATAACATTTAGAAAGATATTTGAGATTAACCTTCTAAATATCAAGATAATCAGCACCAAGCAAATCAATCGCAATACCACTAATTTTCTGGCAGATATACAATTCTCACAAACAAACAAACAAACAAACAAACAAACAAACAAACAGAATTTTTTATATATTTGAAAAGCATTAAAACCCCAAAGCATACCAACATGAAAAAACTAATTATCCTATCGATTATCCTCCTATTTAGCTTCCAAAACCAAGCCCAAAACTGGATTGAACCTACCTTTGTTACAAAAACAAGTGGTGGGTATTTAGATCCAGAGTTTTGTATAGACCATGAGGGTGTAATACATTGTGTTTGGCAGGAAGTCTATAATACAGACTACAGTCAAATATTTTACTGTAATTCACACGATAATGGCTTAACTTGGTCCGATGCCATTAATATTTCTCAAAATAATGAATATAGGGTTTCCAACCCACACATAGTATGTGATTCTGAAAAAAATCTACACTTGTCTTATGATTATAATAGCATGAGCGTTACTGCCATTCAGGTTTATTATCATATGTTTAATGGTGAAGAATGGAGTGAGCCAATAGCCTTAACACCTTACACAACTAAATCAAGAAGCAATAAAATATTTATTGATTATAACGATAGAGTATATTGCTTTTGGTATAAAGCAGTTAATAACGGCACTTGTTCTTATATGTATAAAGATAGTGATAGTGATAGCTGGAGTGATGTTATTACCCCTTATAATAATAATGAATATCATTTCTTTAATGATGCTGTAGTAGATTCAGAAAACAATTTACATTGGATTGGAAATCATCATTATCAAAATGAAGGAAACTATGACATTAAACCGATCTATTTTTATTATGATTATGAAAATAATGAATGGAGTGATTTTGAGAAATTTGGAGAGCACTATGCTTGGATAGGTTTTGATATAGATTTAGATAATAATGAAAGTCCCCATTTGGTTTGGCAAGAATATATTCCTCAGGGAGGAGAACCTCCTCTTTCCACAACATATTATAATGCACAGAATGAAGATGGCTTATGGGATATACCCACCTATCTTGGGGAAGGTAGAAACAACCAAAGAATTATAATTGATTATCAGAATCGCCCAAACGTATTTCACCGAGAAAAAATAGAAATAGAAGACAGGTGGATTATCGTTCATTATTATAAAAATAACATGAATTGGGAATCGAGCATTTTTCCAATGGAAAACTCTATCAATCAATTTGAAATTCTTAAACAAGATATGACCATTAATATGGTTTTCACAGCAATAACTGCTTTTGATAATAATATGAAAAATGTGATGTTTACTCGAACTGATATGATAAATAGAATAAGTCCACAAGAAAAACCAAATAGTTTTGAAATTTCACCAAATCCTTCTAATCAAATCTTTAATATTAATTTCTTTCTAGAAAATGAAGAATTGGTAAATATTAAAATTTATAATATGCAAGGGGAGTTAATTAAAACGCTTTATGATGGCAAAATGTTATCAGGAAATCATCAGATAAATTGGGATCCTTTAGATGAAGGTAATCAGTTTAATTCTGGAGTTTATATCGTGCGATTACAAGCTGCTCAATCCATATCTACTCAAAAGATTGAGTTTATTAGATAATAATGAATTATTAACCGAACATTTCGCCAGATAACTAGGAGTATCTATAGCAGCAAACTTTCCACAGATTATATGCTACAGTACTCCCCAATCTGGCTGATGTTGCAAATCTAAACAATATGTTTAAACTTAAAACAATTATGATTTTATTAATGGTTCTCTGCATGAGCCATATTGGTATTGGCCAAGAAAAATATGCAGTAATAATTGCCAAAACTCAAGTTCAATCAAATAATCACTCTCAAGCTTGGATAGAAACCTTCTTAAAGTGGGAAGAGCTACAAAGCAAAGGCTATGCACCTCAGAATATTTATGTGTTTTTTGATAATGGATACGACTACCAAAGTCCAAGCTTAGCACATAGATACAAACCCAATGTAGGTATTGTTCTTACTTATGATGCAGCTACCTTGGATAATATTAACAAAGTTTTTAATGAGTTTAAAGAAGGAAGTCAGAGCGTAAATAAACTTAGCAAGTTTGATAGCCTATTTGTTTGGACTTATGAGAAATTTTCCGATCACAAGACTAATATTCAATTATACGAAGGCCAATTAAGCAAAGAAGACTTAAGCCATTTGATTCAGCCTTTGAATGCAAATATTATACTAGATATAAATATTAAAGACCAATAAAATGAAACGCACTATTTGCCTTATTATCCTGTTCACATTTATTTATAATACTCCTACTTCCGCCCAAGAATGGAGTGAGCCCGTAGAAATAAGTAAATTACAAGGTTATAATTCCAGTCCCGATTTTTATATAGCTAATAATGGAATCATACATGTTGTATGGAGTTATAGATTAGAAGCTAATCACCGTATTATTTATTATAGCAAAAGCGAGGACGATGGCTTAACATGGAGCGAAGCAGAAAATATTTCACAGAACAACACATTGTGGATGGAAAATCCTCATGTGGTAGTAGATAGTGACAATCAGGTATACATTAGCTATGATTATAATGCTGGTAATCCCAGCGACATGCTTATATTTTTGCGGAAATATAATGGTGAATACTGGAGTGCCATTGATACAGTTTCTAATGGATGGTATGGTTCTGATCATAATTCATTATACATAGATAATAACGATAGAGTCTATTGTTTTTGGTATTGTGATTGGTATAATAATAATGGATCTATGGTCTATCGCTATTACGAAAACGATCAGTGGAGCGATTTTTTAATCCCTTATGATAATAGTGATGTCTATTTTATTGGGAAAATAGTCATTGATAATAATAATATATTACATTGTTCAGCATATCATTATTATTATTATCAAAGTAATAATGATCTAGAAATAGTTTACTCAACCTGCCAGAATAATAATTGGTCCAACATTAGCCAAGTAAGTGTAGATTATAAAGTTTGGGTAGGAAACGATTTGGCTATAAACAACCTTAATCATCCTCAAATTGTATGGAGGCAGACGCTCTCTAATTCAGCTCCTCCAAACGATGGGTCATTATATGCTTTTTATGATGGAACAGAATGGTCCGATCCTGAAATTATTGTGGAAGATCCAAGTGACCAAGCAATAGTAATAGATTCTTATAACAAAACTCATATAATTGATAATGAAAAATATGAAGATGGTTATAGATTAATTCATTATCAAAAAAAGAATGCGGAATGGATTGGTGAAATTATAAATGAAGATAATTATGGGAATTTTTTGAACAAACTAATTAATAAGGGAAATTTAATATATTTAGTAAATGGTAAAGTGGATACAATTTATGGTGCTTCTATAGTGGAGTCAAATATAGTTTTAAGAAAATATGAAGTATTGGTAAATACAGATGAAGTATTACCAGTTACATTTTCAAAATTCGCAATTTTCCCCAATCCAATCAGTACTCAAGCAAATATTCAATATCATTTGAGTAATACGGTTCATATAGAATTAAAAATCTATAATCTAAAAGGAGAACTCATAAAAACCTTAGTAAATAAAAAACAATCAACAGGAACACAAAGAATAAAGTGGAATGCTACAGATAAAAATGGAAAGGAGGTAAGTCCCGGTCTGTATCTTATTCGTTTGAAAGCCGGCAAACAAATCATGACACGTTCTGTTGAAGTATTTTAATAATAATTTTATTATAAACCGAACAAAACACCGGACAGTAAGGAGTGGCATAAGCACTCATCTTTGCAGGGAAAAATGCTTAGCTACTCCATAATCCGGCTTTTGTGCAAAACTAAACATTATGTTTAATGTAAAAACTTTTATAGCTTTATTTATGGCTTTTTGTATAAGCCAAATTGGTATAAGCCAAGAAAAATATGCAGTGCTCATTATTGGTGATTATGTTGCACAGGGCATTCCAAATACCCATCAGTTTAATGGAGGTCAAACTGACAATAACCAAGATTTTGATGAGTTTTGGAACGATACCTTTTTAATGTGGGAATTATTACAAGCTAAGGGGTATGATCCTGATAATATATTTGTACTATTTGCCGATGGAGTTGATTATTCTTTTAATCACCCTCTTATCGATGACAGATATAAACCTAGTTCTACTGTTACAGTAACAGATTATCCTGCTACCTTAGCAAACTTACAAATGGTATTTAATGGTTTAAGACTTGGTAATGGCGGTTTTCCTCAGCTTACAGAAGATGATTTTTTATTTGTATGGACTTTTGATCATGGGATGTTTATTGAAGGCCATGCAAGGTTACTTTTAATGGATGATGAATATATAATTGAGGATGATTTTGCAGCATTGGTAAACCCTATTCCTGCTCATAAAAAAGCTTTTTGGATGCTTCAATGCAACTCTGGGGGCTTTAATGGAGCCTTAGAAGGCCAAAATACTGTTTTCCATTCAGCTTGCCAATATCTTGAAGGAGCTGAATCAGGAAATGATACTCCAGATATTGAGAATGAATTAATCAATGGTAAACAGTATACACATAGTGAATGCTTTTTCCATATGTATTCATCAACTAATGGTGAATCTCCTGCATATTTGGACAGCTATGATAACGAAGATTATACAGACGCTGATTTAAATACTGATTTATATATTAGTTTATAGGGTTACCCATTTAGTTCACAAATAGTTGTATATGAGTATATTATTTTG
>NZ_JABKCA010000135.1 GCF_013166655.1 Lentimicrobium sp. L6 | reverse complement strand
TAATTGATGATTTCCTGATAGCATTTCGCCATCATAAAGCGTCTTAATTAACTCCTATTGCAAATTATAATTCTTTGGTTGTTTCTACCATCTCCCAGATAGGTGGGTGTATCCCACCATCCTCACTCTGTGCGTTGTAATAGGTCCTACTAAGTAGGGCTCCGGCTTGTTCAATCTGTTCTCTCCAAGTTAAATGTGGTTTTTCATTTACATCTAAATCAATATCATAACCTTGCGAGGAATAACAAAGAGGCACAAAAGACACCAAGCAAAGAAAACACATAATCTTCTTTGTGGTTTTCGTGGCTACTTAGTGTCCCTTTGTGCAATAACTCAAACAAATACTCAAAGAAACAGCTTAGATGGAATTGCATTCCATCGTTAATACACCGATCGGAGCTCTAGAGTAAATGTATTACATACAGGGACGCGATCTCTAGCTCTCATCTCTTAAATCCTCCAAAAAAAGGAGATTCTATCAATAAAACACCAACTTTCAATTTTAATTACTTTAGGCACTTTAAGTACTCTAAATACTTTAACATACTTTAGACACTTTAAGTACATCCTCCTAGACAATTCCCCATAATTTCTTTTCTTTGCAGAAAAATAGCCAAATGTATTCTGTTAGCAATGTTTCTGTAGTTTTTTCGGGTAATGTATTATTCGAAGGAATCAACTTTTTAATCAACCCCGGTGATCGAATTGGATTGGTGGGTGATAATGGAAGTGGCAAGACTACTTTATTGAGAACCATTGCTGGTGAACAAGAATGCGAAACTGGAGAAATCATCATCCCAAATGATAAAAAGATTGGCTACCTTCCTCAGGAGGTTAAAAACATTTCTAAACTAACGGTGATTGAGGAAAGTCAGAAAGCTTTTGACGAAATCAATAAACTGAGCGATGAGATTGATAAATTGAACGAGAGTTTGATGAGTCGTGAAGATTACGAGAGTGCCGATTATATGAAAATCGTGGACAAGCTGACTTTAGCCAACGAGCATTTTCAAATTCTTGGAGGAGATAATAAAGAAGCTGAGATTGAGAAAATATTAAAAGGCTTGGGCTTTGTTCAAGACGACTTTGATCGCCCATTAAGCGAATTTAGTGGTGGATGGCGTATGAGGGTCGAAATCGCCAAGCTCTTACTTAGAAAACCCGATATCCTTTTACTAGATGAGCCGGTTAACCACCTCGACATTGAATCGATAGAATGGTTAGAGGATTTTTTAAAAACCTACCCTGGCGCTATTATTTTGGTGGCTCACGATAGAACATTCCTCGATAAGGTGACTTCTAGAACGATAGAAATTACCAAAGGAAAAGCCTACGACTATAAAATGTCGTATAGCAAATATGTGATTGAGCGTGAGGAGAGAATGGTGGGGGAAATAAATGCCTTTACCAATCAGCAAAAACAATTACAGCAAATTGAGCGCTTTATTGAGCGTTTTAGATATAAGAATACCAAGGCCAAACAAGTTAAATCCAAAATTAAAGAGCTGGATAGAATCGATAAAATCGAAGTAGATTCTATCGATCGCTCAGCTATTAATTTTAGTTTTCAAGAAGCACCTCCAAGTGGGAAAATTGTCATAGAAACCAACAATCTACAAAAATCATTCGGCGATAACGAAGTGCTGAAGGATTTGGATTTTGTGGCACTAAAAGGGGAAAAAATCGCCTTTGTTGGCAAGAATGGAATGGGGAAATCTACCCTCTCCAAAATCATAGTAAATGAGCTGGATTACGAAGGGGAGATGAAAATTGGTTATAATGTATTATTGGGATATTATGCCCAAAACCAAACCGATACTCTAGACCCTAAAAAAACAGTATTTGAAACTATTGATGATGTGGCTACTGGTGAAATTAGAAAACGCATACGCGATATCCTGGGTAGTTTTTTGTTTAGTGGTGAAGATATTGACAAGCCTGTGAAGGTGCTTAGTGGAGGGGAGAAATCGAGACTCGCTTTGGCTAAAATGCTCTTAACACCCTATAATTTACTAGTACTTGATGAACCTACCAATCACCTGGATTTAAAATCGAAAGACATCCTCAAAAATGCCCTGCTCAATTTCACGGGAACCTTGATAATCGTTTCTCACGATAGAGATTTCTTAGCAGGATTAACAGATAAAGTAATCGAGTTTAAGAAAGCCCATGTTAAAAATCATATTGGTGATGTGAGCGACTTTCTAGAGAAAAGAAGAATAGAAAAACTCGGCGACCTGAATAAAGGATTAAGTAGCGGAGGAGGCAAAAAACAAAAAGAGGATTCTCAAAATAAGATCAACTACCAGCAAAGAAAAGAAAATGAGAAAGAGCTTCGGAAAATCCAGAATAGAGTTAGTAAGCTAGAGGACGAGATAGCTAAGCTGGAAGGAGAAATTGAGAAGCAAGATGCTAAATTAGCTGCCCCTGACGAACACCCTGGATTGGTCTCTGATCCTGAATTCTTTAAAAATTATACGGATCTAAAAAAACAACTTCAGCAAAAAATGGAAGACTGGGAGACTGGCTTGGAGGAATTGGAGATTAAAGAAGAGGAATTGTCTTAATTTTTTGATAGCTCAAAAAATTAAGAATTATAAATCATTGATTCTTTATAGAAAACCAAAATCTAATCATTTTACACTTTTTCAAAAAAGTGTAGTAAAAACTACCGCTGTTGATTAAAGGCTACTCCGAAAATATATTTCCGGGAAAACAATAAACTCCTACTTTTAGAAACTTCCTATGGAAGATTTCTAACGAGCGTCGAACAGAATTGTTTTCTTTTCCTCCAACATATTTCCTCCGCTTAACACCTTTACTCAAAGGCGGTCATGGTCTTTCTTCGAAAGACTATAAACTTTGCGGAGTCTGAAAACTGTATTTTTAATATTACTCATTATGTAAAAGCTTCATTATTATTCACCATGATACGAAGTCCTTCTCCCTTGATTACTCAATAGAAGACAATAGTTGCTGCCTTTTTGTTCCCTTTATGTTAGGGTAATCAAAAAATTACCTTACACATAGTGGTTTCTTCAATCCTATATGTCAATCATTACCAAAACTTAGTTGGTATCATTCTATCAAAAGATAGAATCAAAACCATCCTTTCTTCCTTGACCAATTAAACATACTAGCTTTGCAGAAAAACGAGTAAGGAAAACAGGAAAAAGCTACCTTTGCAGCCTTATGAGTGCATTAAAAAGATTTTTGGGTCAAACGGCCATTTATGGATTAAGCAGTATCGTAGGTAGACTCCTCACCTACTTCTTGGTTCCATTATATACCTATAACCTTCCCACTGGTGAATACGGCATGGTTACCGAATTATTTAGCTATGTGGCCATTTTATTTGCATTACTCACCTATGGAATGGAAACTACTTTCTTTCGTTTTTCGGAAACGGAAAAAAACAAAGATCAAGTCATCTCTACTTCTTCCATTTCTTTATTGGTCAGCAGCCTAATTTTCTTAGCCTTATCTTGGACTTTTAGGACTCAAATAGCACAAAGCATAGGTTATGAGTCCCATCAACATTTTATCAATTGGTTTATTATCATCATTAGTTTTGATGCATTAAGTGCTATTCCATTTGCCTATTTACGTCAGAAAAACAAAGCTGTTCGTTTTGTTAGCCTAAAGCTCATCAATATATTTGTCAACTTAGGACTCAACTTGTTTTTTATTCTGTATTGTCCAAAGGTAATAGCTGAAGGTGAAAGCCATTTTTTATTCAGCTGGATTCATTCATTCTTCGAAGCCGATCATTTAGTTCAATATATTTTTATCTCTAATTTGGTAGCTAGTGGACTTACATTCGCGTTTCTGCTTCCTATTTACAAGTATGTAAAACTTGGTTTTAACACTGCCATTTGGAAAAAAATGATGCCCTATGCATTACCTATTTTAATGGTAAATATTGCAGGACTCATTCCTATTTCCTTGGATAAAATATTACTTCCTATCTTATATTCTGGTGGCAGAGAAGCTGGGATGCAGCAGTTAGGAATCTATGGTGCCAATGCAAAAATAGCAGTGATTATGCTGCTGTTTATTCAAACTTTTAGATATGCCGCCGATCCTTTCTTTTTTGCAGAAGCTAAAAATAAAGATGCCAAGCAAACTTATGCATTAGTCATGCATTGGTTTGTGATTTTTGGTTCTCTTATCTTCCTTGGAGCCATGTTCTTTATCGATATTATCCAATATTTTATTGGAAACGCTTATCGTGATGGAATTATGGTAGTGCCCATTCTTCTCATGGGGAATTTGATGTTAGGTATTTATTATAACCTAAGCTTTTGGTATAAACTCACCGACAAGACCATGTATGGTGCGTGGTTTAGTGTGATCGGAGCCATGGTTGCTATTGTCCTCAATTTTATATTAGTTCCTAAATATGGGATGCTTGGATCAGCTTGGTCGGTTTTTATCGCTTATCTTATTCCTGCCATCCTCTCTTATGTCATAGGACGAAAGCATTATCCTATTCCCTATAAGGTAAATTCTATGATTGCTTATCCTATTATTGTAGTTGCTTTGTATGTATTGAGTGCTCAACTGGAATGGAACCTTCTAGGCCGCATCATTATATTTATCCTGTTTAGCTTTGGGGTTTTGGTTTATGAGAACAAAGCTTTATTGAAGAAATACTTTAATAAGGCATAGCCTTTACTATATCAATTGTAAAATTGGTTTTGTTTCTAATTCCTACAATTCTTTAATAACAATTATATTAGATTTTTAAGATTTCTTAGTCGAAGCCAAAGCTTCTCCTTCAAAATGAAGAGGAGGAGAAATCTAATCTGTCTTCATTATTAAAGGAGATTTCTCCCTTGTTGCAGTCCGTCGAAATGACATTTATCTAAGGCTTAAGGGGGAGGCCAAGGGCGCACAAATCCAACTAATACTAAAGAAGTATTTTTGCGCCCTTTTGCTTGACACCTTATGATTCAGTGTCATTTCGACCGTAGGGAGAAATCTCATTCTATTTATAAGTATTCATCATCCACCCTGAAAATCATATCATTTAAGAAGTTCCAATCTGGATTGTTTTCGTTTATAAGGGCTTCTTTCTTTTTACGATTCCACTTTTTGATTTGCTTTTCTCTTGATATAGCTTCAGATGGTGTTTCATATTTTTCATAATGGCCAAGATATTTGCAATGGTACTTTTTGCTAAAACCTTCAATTAATCCTTTCGAATGCTCAGTAATCCTTCTCTTAATATCACTACTCATTCCTATATAGAGAACCGTTTTGTTAAGGTTGGTTATGATATAAACGAAATAGAACTTCATGATAATTTGTTTATATAAAGGTAAAAGATATTTTGGACTTCTCTTTTGCTTCCTTAAATCAAAATGAAAAGTCATTACCACTGCAGGAAGAAATCTCTTCATAATAATTACAGATTTCTCCTCCATTTCATTCCGTCGAAATGACAAGCTGTTTTGGTCTAGAAGAGGGCGCACAATCCCAACTAAAATTAAAGAGGTGTTTGTGCGCCCTTTTTTACACTACCCGATAATGTCATTTCGAAGGAGAAGCGTGCTTCGACTGAGAAATCCTTTCCCTTGTGTTATCCAAAAATGTCATTTTGACGAACCTAAGAGGAGGAGAAATCTAAAATAGCAGTCATTCTGAGAACTAATTAAAATGCGCCTTTAAATCCTATCAGTCTATAGCCAAGCTCCGCAGTATATAAGCCCTGAAGGGCATTAGCGTTAACTTAAGCTGTCTATTTTTTTAAGTTACAGATATACATAT
>NZ_JABKCA010000134.1 GCF_013166655.1 Lentimicrobium sp. L6 | reverse complement strand
GTAACTATGAAAAGGCTAAAAACCATTGCTCCCCATAATTTTTAATGTGACCCATCAAAACTCACCAACAAGAGCAGCCTCTCCCATATTGATTATTATAATAACCCGAGGTACTGTCTTAAAAAACAAGTAAAATCTAAACTATTTTTATAATTTTGTTTTAGCGAAAAGAGAGCTTCTTGCGATTCGTTGTACTGAAGTTCATCTAGTGTCCTGGCTTTCTTAAGCTGGGACTTTTTTCACTCCATCTGAACAAAGCGAAAAGAGAGGCTTTTGCTCATCGTTAGCTGAAGGTTCATATTCAACATCATATGCTTCGTTCTTTTTCCAAAGTGTATAAATAATGACTAAAAGTTTTCGTTGAACAGCCACATAGCCTTTCATCTTTCGCCCACTGCTTGCGTAGGCTCTTTGGTATAATTGACCAAAACTACTCGGATTATACCTTACAACATTGAATGCAGGAAAATGCAAAGCTCTTCTTATATGTGAATTGCCTTTCTTTGATATTTTTGTTTTACCAGCCTTTTTTCCCGACTGATTTTCCACAACATCATAACCAGCATAACTTACAAGTTGTCGCTGATTATTAAACAGAAGAAAACCATTTGTTTCCGCGATGACTGTTGCAATGGTCAAGATACCAACTCCTTTTAGGGTATTAATATTTTCAACTTTCTCTTTTAAACACGGGTCTGCACTAATACATTTTTCAACCTCTGATTTAACCCGATCTATTTGTTTATCAATAAGTTTTAGTATCGACCTCAATTGACGTAAAACAAACTTATTTTGTCTTTGCGCATAATTTTGAGCTTCAATTCTATTAAGAATTACTGTGCGTTCTTTTTGAAGATCCTCATTTTGTCTAGTTAAGCTTCTTAGTTCGTATGTTTTTTCTGAGTATGGCTGCCACAGAGCAAGACGTTGTTCTGCTCCCATCTGGGCTAAAGCCTTGGCATCAATTTTGTCGTTTTTGCTTTTATATCCAATGCTTTGAATATACTTCTTTGCTTTGTTTGGTAAAACTACAATAACATTAAATTCTTGCTCATGTAGATTAAGAGCTATTCGCTCATAATAAACACCTGTAGCCTCCATTACTATCACCAATTGAATATCTTCTTTTTTATGTTTTATTATCCATAGAATAAATTGCTTTATCCCTGATGGAGAGTTATCAAAATTTCGTGAAGCTTTAACCTTCACTCTTTGTGTAATATCAATAACACTTAAGCAAGCATCAAATTTTTCTTTTGAAACATCAACTCCTACTGAATACTTTAATAGTTCTATCATCATTCTTAGCTTTAAAATAAATAATAAATTCTTCTTCCGTTTTTACTCATCTTTTATCCTAGATTATACTTCATTGAGTATATCCTTAAGTACTGTTCAAACTCTGGAAGAATAATCATTAGGCGCAATTCCTCAGGTGCTGTATCAAATAATGTACTTTGTTCGATAAATATCATCCTAATGATTATATAAATTTACAATTTCAAAGATATGAGGTCGATTATAAAAATAGGGTTAATTGGTCATCTTTTTCCAAGTTATATTTTATAGAAGGTTTCTTTGAAAAAAATGAATATGCAATTAGAACAGCTATAATATTAGAGATGAAATTTTCGAAACTTCTGTGACTAGAATGTTCAATTTGACACATGTTTTTTAATTCGTCATTTACAGTTTCAATAACCGATCTTTTTCTCAATAAAATTTTGTCTTTTAACTCCATCAAGGTGTTTTTTATATTATTTCTAATACCTGTAATAAGATGAAGACCATCTATAAAAAGGAGTTCTGTTAATGCTTTTGAGACATAACCTTTGTCGGCATATAATTTTCCTTTAATTGCTTGAATAAAACTTTTGTTTTTTAGAGGAGCTCTATCATCAACACTGACCTGGGTGATTACAAAGTTCAATATTTCTCCTTTGTCATTGATAATCAGATGTAATTTGAAGCCATAAAACTATCTCATTGTACTTTTCCCAGTTGTAGCAATACCGTTGAAAGTTTTATTATTTCGAATTCTTTTGTTCTTACATGCTCTGATAGGGGTAGAATCTATAAAAGATATTCCAGTAATTTCTCCCATACGGCAGGTCTTTAATAATAAGGTCATCGGTAAAGTAGATTGTTGCATTAGTTCAACAAAACGAGTATAAGAAACTGTTGCAGGAAAATAAGATTGCATATGTTTTTTGACATAAACAAGATAGAAATGTTTCATGTTTCTAAATTGTCCAAAATGAAACAAAACCATAATAGTTATAACTTCACTTGTTGACAAAATAGGTTTCCTTTTTGGCTTGTTTCCTAAAGTGTAAGAATTCATTGTTTTGAAAAATTCAGAACAAAAATCATCTGCTAAATAAAATATTTCGGTAATTTTGTCACTGGAGATATTCATGAGTTTTATTGTTAATTGTTTGATTATCAGTCGCAAAGATAATAAATACTCATGAATTCTCCTAATATTTCGTGTAGAAAACTCACTGTTATATTCTCATTTTCAGACGCTTAAAATCCGAACTCAGGTTAATAACTATCAGAAATAAGTGTAGCAAGGAATCTGTTACATTTGTTAGGGCGATGCTGTCTTTGATATATATTATTGAAATACAAATATAAAAGCAAAAAAAAGGCTCGCAAAACGAGCCTTTTGTAAATATATAGTATCATTAATTATTTTAGGATTAACTTGGAAGTAGCTGTGTAACCTCCTTGGGATTCTACACGATATAAATAAACACCTCTGGGTAATTGACTTAAATCTAGAGTAACTTCACTTTCACCTCTAAAATTTTGTTCAAAACTCAAGGTTCCTAACGCATTATAAATCTCTATACGACCATCATTAAGATTTAATTCTTGAAGATTTACCTTAATAAAATCATTGGCAGGATTCGGATATACCATAAGTACACTGCTATTTAAATCATCATCAATCCCAGTAATATCACTAAAAGCAACAGTAAATGAAAGACTATCGTTTTCATTAGCTATATTGAAATATTTATATCTTATAATAGTATTTCCATTCTGCTCATTAGGAGTATAATGAGACGTAAAAGGTTCTCCTGGAATGGCCATTTCACCTGCTCCCAGCACATATTCCTTAGTGGTTTCGTCACCAGTTGGAGGCAAACAAACACCTAAAGCACAAAAATAATTTACCGAACCACTTACCTCTTCAATTACTTCCTTTCTACAACGAAGTGACATCACTTGATCTGTATTATTCTTAACAAACAGTTCTGGTGATACAATCTCAAAAGCGGATAGGTCAGTCACAGGCAGCTCAATAAAATCACCATTTACTACTTCAATATTGTGATGATCAAACAGCTGTATTGGCGCAGAAGATGGAGAGCCCACAAAAGTATAAGTTACAGAAATGGTATCATTCAAATTATCTACATCAAAGTAAGTATAGCGCATAATAGCATTTCCTAAAACCTCACCTGGTTGATAATGAGAAGTAAATACCCCTGCATTGCCAATTTGCTCGCCAGCAGGAATTAAAAAAGGCTCAGGAGTCTCCATTGTTCCTGGAGCAAAACAGCTACCAAGTCCGCAAAAGTAGGTCGAAGTATTTTCAGGAAGACTTATTTGCTCCACTCGAATTTTTACAGAGATATCATTTGCAGAGATGTTTTTCACAAACAACTCTGGTGATACAGTTTCCCATTCTGCAAAATCAACGAACACATGATGCTGCTGACCATTAGCAAATTCGACACCTTCATCACTAAATAATTGTAAACTTCCTTGTCCTAATAAAAAGGTGGCCTGAAGAAATAAGGCGTAAAAGAGTAGTGTTTTTTTCATCGATAATTATTTAAATTTTTAATATTTCTTGATTTGGCTGTAAAAATAAACAAAAAACATATTAGTCTTCATCAAGAATACAATATTTTTTTTAAAAAGTTGCTCATACTTATGTAATTATTTTAAAAAGGTATGTGAATTTAGAGTTTTTAATTATCCAATAATAGCGATTATCTCCTATATTTTCATCAAAAAAACATAATAAATACTTAAATCTTGGCTCGCAAATATTTCATCAATAATTAAATATGTATATTTGAGGATAAATTAATTTTAACAAAAACCTTTAATTATGAAAAAAATCTTTACACTCTCACTATTATTCATTGTAATGGGCCTTTGGACTGTTCAAGCACAAAGAGCTCCACTCAATGAAATTACAAGAAACCTTGTAGTAGTAGAAATAGGAACAGGAACCTGGTGCCAATATTGTCCTGGAGCAGCAAATGGAGCTGATGATCTGGTTCATTTCGACCATCCAGTAGCTATTATTGAAAATCATAATGGAGATTCGTATACCAACGATTATTCCAATGCAAGAAACAACTTATATGCAATCACAGGATATCCAACTGCCAATTTTGATGGTGGTTCACCTGTAGTAGGAGGAGGTGCTGCTGGCTCTAATATGTACAATTCTTATGTACCAAAAGTAGATCAAAGCATGGGCACTCCCACTTCTTTTAGTTTAGATTTCTCCTATACTGACAATGGGGACAACAACTTTACGGCTACAATCAATATTTCTAAAGTAGCAGATTATAATAATGATGTTGTACTTCATCTTTTCCTTACAGAGTCGAATATTCAACAAAATTGGCAAGGAATGACTGAGCTACATTTTGTAAACCGGTTAATGGTCCCTGATCAAAACGGAACAGCTTTAGATTTTTCAGCAGGAAACGAAGTGGTAAAAGAACTTAACTTTGATTTAGATGCCTCATGGGTAAGAGACGAATGTGAAATAGTAGTTGCTGTTCAAGATATGGGTACAAAGGAAATATTAAATGGAGCCAAAGCACCATTAGTTCAAGCCGAATTTGATTATGATGTTTCAGTACCTAGCGTTGCTTTTCCAGTTGGAAATGTATGCGGCAATCAGATTACCCCCACTGTGATGATTAAGAATTATGGCGGACAAATTCTTACTAGCTTGGATATTGAATATTTCGTTAATGATGGTGAAGCTTCAATTTATGAATGGATTGGTAATTTGGGTTACTATCAATCAAAGTCGATTGTCCTTCCTGAATATATTTTCGAACCTCAAGACAATAACACATTTGCAGTTGAATTACTCAACCCAAATGGCGAAGCTGACCAAAACCCAGATAATAATAGCAATGAAACTGAATTTGGCAAAGCAGATGAAGTATCTAAGACCATTGAAATGGAGTTATTCGTAGGCTCTTCATTTGGTTCTCAAATTTCATGGGCTTTTAAAGATGAAATGGGAGCAACTCTAGCTGAAGGTAGCGGTTATTCAAATAATGAATTGATTACCATGGAACTACCTATCGAAAGCTCTGGTTGCTATACTTATTACCTATATGATACCCAAGGAAATGGTTTTGCAGGAAACGGCTATTTAAAACTTAAAGATAATGGAACAGTATTTGCTTTTATCACTGATGAATTAGAAGCCATGTACGACATCCCATTTATGGCTGGTGACATCACTGGTATCGAATCTTCTAATGAATTTGTATCAGAATTTAAAGTCTTCCCAAATCCTTCTTCTAACGCTACTCAATTATCTTTTTACATGGAACAAGATGCAAACATATCAGTAGAAATTTATAATAGTACTGGTGTCGAATCACTATTAATCCCTGTTCAAAAATATGCAGCTGGAATGCAAAATCTTAGTATCAATACTTCTTCTCTTGAAAATGGAATCTATTTTATCCAATTAAATATTGATGGAAAAATACATATTGAGAAATTAAGTATCCTAAAATAATAAACATTTTGTAAATTTACTGAAGTTTCGCACCGTTATATACTGAGCATTTTAGAGAAAAAATGCAGCATG
>NZ_JABKCA010000133.1 GCF_013166655.1 Lentimicrobium sp. L6 | reverse complement strand
CGAATTTAAATCGAAAGCTACCTCCCTTTGGGGAGGTTTAGTTCAACAAAAAATATAGTGCATTTGGCAGATAGTACTAAATATGAAGATGATAGCGATAAATAAACATAGTGCGAAATTGAAAGATTGGAGCGTTGAAATGCCAAACGCACCATATTAAAACCGTTATAAGCAATAATACAAAAATATTAATCAAAAATCAAAAATATGCTAATAGAAAAAGTAAATACTTCGGACATCGCAAATTTTGAAAGCACTTTATTAAAAGTGAATCAACTGGAAGGTATTAACAGCATTTTAATACTCTCTTGCGAAGACAACAATTACACTCCTGAAAATATGGATAAAATACTGACTTCAATAAAAAAACCTGTTTTCGGGGGAATTTTCCCACAATTAATTCACGGTAAAAAAACCATGACAGAAGGCTCTTTAATTATTGGCATGAACCACAAAGCAAAAACACTTGCGGTAAATGTGCCTGAAGCAGACACCGATAGAGAATCTGAATTACTGAAATTTGAGGATCAATTAAGCGACTCTAAAACCATGTTTGTTTTTACCGATGGATTTACATCAGGTATCAGCAGCTTTATTGATGATGTTTTTAGCGTTTTCGGATTGGAGCTAAATTACGTAGGCGGAGGTGCAGGTTCTCTTAAAAAACTCTCATCTTCTCCCTGTTTATTTTCAAATAAAGGGCTGTTACAAAACAAAGCAATGCTAATTGCCTCTGATATCAACAGCGGTATTGGCGTAAACCACGGATGGAACAGTATTTCTCAATCATTTCAGATAACCGAATCAGAAGGTAATGTTATTAAAACCATTGATTGGAAACCCGCTTTTGAAGTGTATAAAAAAATTACCGAAGAACATTCAGGTCAAAAATTTAAACAGGATAATTTTTTCGATATAGCAAAAGCATACCCTTTTGGAATTAATAAACTTAATAACGAAATGATTGTTAGAGATCCAATTGCAAAAACAGAAAATAATGAAATAGTTTGTGTAGGCGAAGTACCGGAAAACTCAATGGTAAATATCCTTAATGGCGACAATGAAAGTCTTATTAATGCTGCACGCCAATCTCACGAAGAGGCAATGAATACTTTCTCAGGCAGAGCGGATAAAAAATCCTTGTTTGTAATGGATTGTATTTCAAGAGTGTTATTTTTGGGGGATGAATTTCAAAAAGAATTAATGACTATGAGTAGTGATGATTCTCCGCTTTTTGGAGCGCTTAGTATAGGTGAAATAGCAAATACAGGAAAAAGCTTTTTAGAGTTTTATAATAAAACTATTATCTCATCCTATCTTGAAGACTAATTAGTGGCTATAAGAAAACGTCAATAACTTCGTTACGCTCGCATTTAAAACCAGTCATTTACAAAAGTAAACTCCTGATTTTAGAATGTAAATTATGTGGAAACTTTTATAGAAATTTAAAGTCACTTTTATGAAAATCAAAAAAAAACCAGATGTTTTGGAAAATTTAGATATACGTAATAAACAAATTAAAATACTTTACGAAATAGACATTTCCATTAGTGTAAAAAATAGCCCTGAGGAAATTTGCAAGAGTAGCCTGACTACAATACTTAAAAAATTGAATTGTTTTACAGGCGCTGTTTTTCTTTACAATGAATTAGAGAATAAAAATCTCAATTACGATAAAGAATACTCAATACCGGCAAAAATTGAAAGCAATAAAGCCATAAACTTTGCTTTAGAACATTTAAGCAAAAACTTTATCGATAAAAATTTATTGTTTAAAAAGCTGCCTCTCACTCTTGAGTTTAACAAAACAGCTTATTGCTATATTGTTTCAATATCAGATATTGGTTTTATGGTTTTTGCCAATCAATCCCAAAAAATTGACTATTTTATTCTCAAGAGCTTACAACAAATATTAATTGGTGTTAGTAATAATTTAAAGTTAATTGAGCAAAAACAAGAATTACAACAATCTGAAAAAACACTAAGCATAAGCAGGAATAAATATAAAGCTATCTTTAATGTTTTTACTGATGTTTATGCCGAAATAAGCATTACGGATGGAACAATCTTAGAGATGACACCATCTATTGAAGCTTTGTCGGGTTATTCGCGCAAAGAAATTATTGGTACAAATATGGCTGATTATTATGCTTATCCTGATGAGCGTGCCAATTTACTCACTGCTCTTAAGCAAAATAATGGAAAACTCAATGATTATGAGGTTTCTTTAGTTAAAAAAAATGGCGATGTAAGCGCAACTTCCTTTTCTATAAAAATAATATATAATGAAAAGGCTAAGCCCTGGAAGATTGTGGGGACAATGCGTGATATCACCAATCGTAAGCAGGCTGAATACGAATTAATAGAAGCCAAGAATGCTGCAGAAAACGCCAATAAAGCAAAAAGTGAGTTTCTGGCAAATATGAGCCACGAAATACGAACACCAATGAACGCTATTTTGGGATTTAGTGAATCTCTTTATCATAAAATGGAAAGCGAACAACAAAAAAAAATGGTGAAATCAATTCTTAACGGTGGTAATTTGCTCATGTCGCTGTTAAATGACATTTTGGATTTATCGAAAATTGAAGCAAGCAGGCTTGAAATATCCTTACAGTCTGTTAATACAATTAATATTATAAATGAAATAAAACTTTTATTTCATGAAAAATTAGAGAAAAAAGGGGTTGCCTTATCTGTCGAAATTGAAGATTCGTTTCCGAAAGCATTAATGCTGGATGAAATTAGAATAAAACAAATTATTTTCAACTTAGTGGGCAATGCTGCAAAATTCACCCTCAAAGGCTATGTAGCAATTAAACTATACTTTGAGCTTACAAATGAAAAAAGTGGAACTATGTCTATTGACGTTATTGATACAGGTATTGGTATTGCAAAAGAGCATGTCCACTTAATTTTTGATGTTTTCCACCAACAGTGGGGACAATCGAGCCGCAAATATGAGGGTGCCGGTTTGGGATTAGCCATATCAAAACGATTGGCAGAAAAGATGAACGGAACAATTACGGTGGAAAGTGAAGAAGGCAAAGGTTCTGTTTTCACGTTAAAAATTCATGATGTAAAGATTTGCAAAGACTTAGTTGAGAAAAGAGAGAGGTATGAAATACAAGAAAATATTATTTTTGAAGAAGCTAGCATTTTAATTGTTGATGATGTAATATCGAATATTAAAATTGTTGAGAGCTTGTTTTCTGATTCCGGTCTGCAATTTATTACTGCGAATAATGGAGAAATAGCTCTGGAAATTCTTACACATACAAGCCCGTCATTAATACTGTTGGATATTCGAATGCCCGGACTAAACGGCTACGAAGTAGCCGAACGAATAAGAGCAAACCCGGCGATTAAACATATTCCAATTGTTGCCTTAACCGCATCGGTTTCGAACAAAGACAATAAGGAATTTGCAGAAAATTTTAATGGATTTTTGTATAAACCTGTTAGCAAAGGCGGATTACAAGTTGAATTAATGAAATATTTGACTTATTCAAAAGTAGAAGGTAAAAAGGAAAAAGAAGATAAAGCAAAAAACACAACTGTTTTATTGTTTGATAACATTCCCGAAAACACAAAAATTAATATCCCCGAATTAGCAAATATACTTGAGGTAGATTTCCTGCCCAAATGGGAAGAAATAAAAGATGGAAATGTATTGTTTGAAATTGAAGACTTTGCAAATGAACTAAAACAAATATCAGGGAAATATAGCGTTGAGTTTTTAACAAATTATTCAGCAATACTTTTAGAGAATATTGAAATGATAAATACAGAAGCATTAGAAAAACAGTTAGCTAATTTTCCTGATATTGTAAAAAGACTAAAAGAATTCACCGTATAAAGAAATTATTATGAAAGATGAAGCGCATATATTAGTGGTTGACGACAATAAGGAAAATCTGAAATTGGTAGGTAGCATCCTTAAAGAAAATGGATATAAAATTGCCGTAGCTCTTGACGGAGAAAGTGCATTAAAAACCTTGAAGAATAATATATTCGAATTAATTCTACTTGATGTAATGATGCCCGGAATTGATGGTTTTGAAGTATGCCGACGAATTAAATCCGATGAAAAACTAAAAGAAATACCCGTAATTTTTCTAACTGCTAAAAATCAAAAAGACGACTTAATTATTGGATTCGATGCCGGAGGCATTGATTATGTTACAAAACCTTTTAATAAGGAAGAATTACTGGCAAGGGTAAGTACACATATAGAATTAAAACAATCCCGTGATAAGTTAATAAAACTCAACGCTACCAAAGATAGATTGTTTTCGATTATTGGGCATGATTTAAGAGGACCAATCGGTACTATGATGCAAATATCAGAAATGATGTCGGACGAAGATGGATTAGACAAAGAAACTCTTTTTATGTTCATAGATTCTCAAAAAAAGCTTTCAAAGAGTACGTTTCAACTTCTCGAAAACTTGTTAAATTGGGCAAAATCTCAACGTAACGAGATAACTTTTGTGCCGGAAAAGATTATGCTAAAAGAAACTGTTTTGTTTGTAACTGATTTATTCAAGGAAATAACGCAAAACAAACAAATTAGCATTGCTGTTAATATTCCACAAGACACAATTGTTTTTGCCGATAAAAATATGTTAATGACTGTTTTACGTAATTTAATTTCAAATGCTATAAAATTTTCTCCAAATGGAAAGCAAATCCGGATATTTGCTACCAAAAATAAAATGGAACATACAATAACAATTAATGACGAGGGGGAAGGAATTACACCGGAAAATTTATCGAAACTCTTTAAAAATACAGAACATATAACCACTTACGGAACTAATGGTGAAAAAGGAAGTGGTTTAGGTCTAATTTTATGCAAAGAATTTGTAGAAAAACACGATGGGAAAATTTGGGCAGAAAGTGAAGTGGGCAAAGGAACTGATTTAAAATTCACTTTACCTTTGTGTAATGTTTGACAAAAATAACGCTTATAACATTGTATATAGTTTATGGCGGGTGAAGTACTAAATATGTGCATTTTAGCATTAAATAAACTTCGGTGCAAGTTGAAATTTTGTGTTTCAAAAACCGCCACAAAACCATATACTACACGTTAGCGGCAAGCGGTAACAGAGAGACGAGATGTCGTCGCGAAATTTGAAAAGTAAAAGAAAAAAAATAATTTGAAGAAGTTAATTGACAATGAAAAAAATAACAATCATATTAAGCGTTCTTTTTTTGGTTTTGATTGGTTGTGGACAAACAACTAAAAAACAGACTGAAACGTTAGACATACAAGATACAATTATAGTAAAAAAGAAAAATGTTTCCCATCAATCGTGGCAGACTGATTTTTATTCAAAATCATATTCTTATTATTGGCTTGTAAGCAAGGACACTTTGGGTGTTATTCTCCGTATTAACGAATATAAAAGCGACACTACATTTTCTTTGCGTGTTTATCATAAAGAGCCTATGCCATTTACAGTTATTATTGAAAAAATAGAAGAATGTATTCCCTTAATCGAAGAAGATTTCAATTTATCAAAACTCACTTCCATAAATTTTGAAGCTCCTATTTTCTATTTAGATTTGGCAAAAAAATTATCGAGCGAATACGAGCAAGAATTTGGGAGAAAAAATGTGAATTATGAAACATTTAATAAATTTTTATTTAAGTCAAGTTTACACTCGCAACTTCGTGATTTTCTTAATCCTCTAAACAAAAAAGTAAGGTATTATGGATTTGAAAAATTCTTTTTAGTAAAAAAAGAACACTATAGTTCGTATTTACCAAATACTGATTTTACTGAATATCCCGAATTTACTTTTAATGCCCACTCAGGAATATCTGTTAGTTTACAAGACAAATAATAATATTGAAACTAATAATGAAACAAGAAGAAAAATTAATAGTGATAAAAACGCCAGCCGCTAACAATTAAGCATCGTTTTCAGCCCTAAGCCGTGGAGCTAAGCATTTACTTA
>NZ_JABKCA010000132.1 GCF_013166655.1 Lentimicrobium sp. L6 | reverse complement strand
AAGGCTATTGTTTGGGATGGCTTTTTGCTTACTTTTTTCCACAAAAAAGTATGATATATTATTTTTTCTGGAAAAGGGTCTCAAAATCTACCATTGTATAGATTTAATTCCAGTTGAAATACTATAAAAATAAGTCTATAATTTTAATCTACAATCGATATTATTCCTTGTGAAGTAAAACATCAATTCATATTTTCTATTCTTAAATCCGAACTCTTAATTATGCTTCTCCCCATAGAAATTAACATGAGCCGTTATTTCAAATAAAAACACAATCTTAAAACAAAAAAGCTGAAAAGAATAATTTCCCCCCAGCTATATATATTTAAGACTTGTCAAACCCTAGCTAAAGCGGAAATGTTTTCCGCTTAAAAGCCTTACTCCACAGTAACACTCTTCGCCAAATTCCTAGGCATATCCACTTCACAGTCTCTGCGAACCGCAATATGATAGGCTAATAATTGCAATGGAATGGTGGCTAAAATGGGTGAGAATAATTCTTCAGTATCAGGAATTTCGATGATATAATCGGCCAAACGGCGGACTTCTTTATCACCCTTAGTCACAATGGCAATAATTCTTCCATTACGGGCTTTTATCTCTTCTATATTACTCACTACTTTCTCGTAGTTTCCTTTTTTGGTAGCCACAACCACAACAGGCATTTCCTTATCTATCAAAGCTATAGGACCATGTTTCATTTCAGCAGCAGGATATCCTTCGGCATGGATATAGGAAATTTCTTTGAGTTTTAAAGCACCTTCCAAAGCCACTGGGAAATTATAACCTCTTCCTAGATAAAGGAAATTGCGGGCGTAGGTGAATATCTTGGAAATCTCAAGTACTACATCGTTACACTTCAAAGTCTCTTCCACTTTCTTTGGAAGTAACTCCATCTCGTTGATCAACATTAAGAACCTACTCTTCTCGATAGTTCCTTTGAGATATGCCAATCTTAAAGCCATAAGCGTCAATACGGTAACCTGAGACGTAAAAGCCTTTGTAGATGCCACGCCAATTTCAGGTCCGGCATGGGTATAGGAGCCTGCCACTGTTTCACGAGCAATGCTAGATCCTACCACATTACAGATTCCCAATACTGTAGCCCCTTTTTCTTTGGCCAATTTGATGGCCGCCAATGTATCAGCTGTTTCTCCAGATTGGGAAATGGCAATGACAATATCATTTTCATTAATAATAGGATTGCGATAACGAAATTCGGAACCATATTCCACTTCAACAGGAATGCGTGCAATGTCTTCGAATAAATATTCTCCAACCAAGGCTGCGTGCCAACTGGTTCCACAAGCTATCATGATAATTCTATTAGCTTTAGCCATACGATCCTCATAATCACTTATTCCTCCTAGGGTGACTGAACCTATTTCAGGATGAAGCCTTCCCCTCATAGAATCTTTTATGGAAGTAGGTTGCTCATATATCTCTTTCAACATAAAGTGCTCATATCCACCTTTTTCCAAGGCACTCAAGTTCAATTCTAGAGTTTCTACATAAGGAGTCTTCGCTTTATTTTTGATGGTTTTAATTTCTAAATCTTCTCCTCTTCTGATGATAGCAATTTCTTCATCGTTAAGGTAAACCACATTCTTAGTATATTCTACTAAAGGAGTAGCATCGGAGGCCAAATAATGTTCATTCTCTCCAATACCAATAACCAAAGGGCTTCCCTTGCGAGCTGCTATTAATAGGTCAGGATCGTTTTTAGAAACAATAGCAATAGCATAAGCCCCAATAACCATGTTAAGAGCTATTCTTACAGCTTCCACTAAATCTACCTTTTCCTTTTCTTTAACATCCTCTATGAGATGTATTAAAACCTCGGTATCTGTTTCGCTAGAAAAATGATGACCTCTTTTCACCAATTCTTCTCTGAGGCTTGCATAATTCTCAATAATTCCATTATGAATGATAGCTAATTCTTTATTCTCAGAATAATGAGGATGTGCATTCACTTGACTAGGCTCTCCATGAGTAGCCCAACGGGTATGACCAATTCCAATGGTTCCGGTGATATCTTTTCCTTCCACATGTTTTTCCAAATCAGCTACTTTTCCATAACTCTTATAGAGTTTTAAATCGCCATCCAGCAAAGCAACACCAGCACTATCGTATCCACGATATTCTAGTCTTTTTAAGCCTTTAATTAATATTCCGTAAGCTTCTTTGGGTCCGATATATCCAACAATTCCACACATATAGAATTTATTTTAAGTGATTTGTAAATAAACAGGCCATGGGCCTTTTTTTTGATTACGCTAATTAATAATAAGAAAGCAAAATTACAAAAATAGACTTGCCTTCAAAGTATAAACGATATTTTTAGAGTTTTATGCAAGCCTCAGCTAAAACTTTCCGATTCTATGATTACAGGTCTTGCTAAAAAAACACGATAATAAATCAGCTGCTAAATCCCCTAATTTATATGCTTCATAATCTATAAACGACTACAGAATAAAAACTTGCATATTTATTGATCCCCATATTTAAATACGGAGTTTTTAGCACAAAAAAAGCTTGGATGTCTTCCAAAATCACAAATAAAAACTAATCTTATTACACATATGTTTTTTTATTAATTTGGCCGATTGAATTAACATTCTAATTGACAAGCAACTATATTTCTCAGCTGCTGTCTTTCTGAATAAATATTGAACATTTCTCAGTATTTAGAGTATAAATATGATTCATTAAGGATGGCGTAAATCTCAGGGGGCTCATGGGCTAGGATTTATACCAAATAGATGATAACACAAACAACCAAAAAACGAATTAATCAATTAAGGAATGAAGAATCTTTACACTATCATAATCATTACCACCTTATCTCTTTTCACTCCATTTACATTTGCCCAAGGGGAGGGTAATAATTGGTATTTTGGGGATAATGCTGCATTAAATTTTGCTACAGATCCTCCTACAACAGTATCGGGGAGTCAAATGAGTACTTTAGAAGGCTGTGCTTCAATTTCCAATCAAAATGGAGAGTTACTATTTTATACTGATGGCACCCAAGTTTGGAACAGAAATAATGTTCAAATGCCAAATGGCTTTGGCTTAAAAGGAGATGCATCCTCAACACAATCATCAGTACCCGTACCTCATCCTGGAAACTCAGATTTATATTATATTTTCACTACTGATTCACGTAATAATGGATTAGCAAAAGGCTTTAACTATTCAATAGTTGATATGAGTGCAAATGGTGGGCTTGGAGATATTGTTGAAAAGAACACTCGTCTCTTAGGATCTGAGCTAGTCCCTGAAAAGGTTACAGCAGTTAAACATGGAAACGAACCTGCCTTTTGGGTCATTACACATGGTTGGGAAGGAAGTGACGCCAGTACTTTTTATGTTTTTAAAATTGATGAAAATGGACTAGATCCAATACCACAAACATTTGATTTGGGAAGAACTCATGGTAGTCAAGGTGGAGATAATGCTCAAGCACGTGGTTATTTAAAGGCATCTCCTGATGGAACATTTATAGCATGTGCTGTAGGGGAAAATCCAAATGGCAATATTGAATTATTCGATTTTAATGATGAAACTGGCTTAATCTCCAACTATAGAACAGTAGGTTCTGGAATAACGGATCCATATGGAGTTGAGTTTTCTCCTGATGGGACTAAAATGTATGCTTCTTCTCTTATTTATAAAAAACTTGTTCAAATTGACTTCTCTAATGGAAATGCCCAGACGGTTATAAGTTCAAACAATAGCCAATACGAACTATACGGTGCACTTCAAATTTCACCTCATGGAACCATATATATGGCAACTGGTGGTTTAGGTGGAGGAAAAACGGATTTACCAGGTATAACAAACCCAAATGCAGAAGGCTCAACAATTACATTTCCAGAAACTGTTGTAGATTTATCTCCAAGATCAGTCCGTTATGGCCTCCCCACCTTTATCCAAAGCTTTTTTATCATCCCAAGCTTTTCATTTGAACCCACTTGTTTTGAAGACAATACAGAGTTTACTTTAGAAGTGGAACTGGAAGATGGTCAAGAAATTGACTTTGTGACGTGGGATTTTAATGATATCTTCTCTCCCGATAATATTCAAATCATAAGTGATGAACCCTATGGAGCTTCACATCAGTTTTCCATAGCCAGAACCTATAATGTAAGTGTGGAAGTTACCCTAGTTGGTGGATTTAGCTTTATAAATAGACAAAATGTAACCATATATCCCAATCCCACTTTCTCCATTAGGGATATTAATAATGTATCTCAAGATCCATATCAACTATGTGCCGGTGAAAGCATGGAGTTTAATGTGAGCCCTTGGGAATTTGAAAGTGCAACCTGGAGTAATGGTGCAAGCGGAGAAACCTCATTTCCATATTCTACAAATCAAGAAATATCAGTGGATGTGACCAGTCTTGCTGGATGTTCTACTACCAGATCTATTGATCTGGAAATTGCTCCAGAAACCATTGTCACAATGGAACTTCCTGATTTTTGCACTGGTGACCTCAGCACTGATATTAGTTCCCTGCCAAGTCATACTGGAGGAACTTTTAGTGGTACCGGTATTACTAATCCCACTGGTATTATAGATCCCGATCTGATTCCTGTAGGCGAATCTGTTGAAATCACTTATAACTATACTGATGCCAATAATTGTAACGCAAGCACAAGCGATTGGGTGACTCATCATGATTTTCCTGACATTAGTTTCTCTGTAAGCCCTACAGAAATATGTCAAAATGCAGAACCATTAACTTTAAGTGGCGGAAGCCCTAATGGAGGAATCTATTCTGGACTTGGGGTAAACTCTACTACTTCTACTTTTGATCCAAATCAAACAATTGGATTACACGAAATCACCTATACCTATACTGATATTCTTACAGGATGTGAAGGCCAAACCAGTTCAAGCATAGAAGTTTTAGATGGTCCAGAAGTTTTATTATCAGCCATCCCAGATGTTTGTGAAAGTCAAGGAATCATAACCCTCTCTCAAGGCACACCAACAGGTGGCACCTATTCTGGTTCTGGTGTAAATTCCACAACGGGAGAATTCGATCCCATTGATGCTGGTGGTGTAGGAACTTATAATATTACTTATGAATTCACAAGCCCTATCTCGGGTTGTTTGGCTAGTGAGGAAAGCGATATCAATGTCTATCCTTCACCAGCAGCTCCCACTGGTATATCAGCAAGTATCACTTCATATTGTATTGCTGACAACCCAGGCACGATAACCCTATCTTGTACAGGTACGGGTGGAGAATCTTATAAATGGTATAAACACCACACCAATGGAGTTTCCATAGGCTCTTCTGAAACCCTTAGCATAACCGCTCCCACTAATACAACAGAGTATTTTGTTAGAAGTGAATCTGAAAATTGTGGCGACTCAGATGCCATTAGTATTTTGATTACTGTATTTGAAAGTCCTAGTGCAAGCTTTAATTTATATGATGAATGTGAGCAAATACCTGTATTCTTTACTGATCAATCATCAAATGGTATAATTACTAATTGGAATTGGGACTTCGGAGATGGAACCGGTTCATTAACAAAAAACCCTAACCATCGGTTTTTAAGCTATGGAACTTTTGAGGTAAACCTAACTGTCACCACGAACAATAATTGTCAAAGCTCAATCAGTCAAACCATTGAAATCTATGACAAACCTAGTGCTAGCTTTCTTTCTGGAAACAATTGCTTAGGAGTAGAAAGTGTATTTACAAGTAATTCCACCACTCCTGTTAGCTCAATTACAGATTATAACTGGGATGTAGAAGGAAACACTTATAATGGTTCTGAACTTTTATATACTTTTGGAATAGAAGGGGATTATGACATCACCCATGAGGTGATCACAGATCATGGATGCTCCGACTCCTATACTTCACAAATCACAATTCTCCCTGCACCAACAGCCGATTTCACTTATGTGAACCCTTGTCTTTCCAATGTGGTGGAATTAACCAACATCTCTTATGGTTCGTCTATTGACAACCCTATAGTTAGTTACCTTTGGGAGTTTGACAATGGTGATACTTCTGATGAAGTAGAGCCTGATTACATCTATCCAGACAATGGTACTTATCAAATAAACCTAACTGTAACAGATGGTCAAGGCTGCTCGCATACCTTTCATCATGATAATATAATTGTATTCCCTGATTTCGGCGTAGATATTTCTAATAATGAATTCTGTCTTGGTGAAGAAGGCGATTTCAATGGTGTAGCTATTCCTTCAACACTCGCTTTAGAGTATGATTGGATTTTACCTGGAGGTACCTTTGCTGACGGACAGGTGGC